>CAYNFW010000047.1:0-4676 GCA_964396805.1 uncultured Candidatus Saccharibacteria bacterium
CCGCTGGGCGTGTCCAATCCCCCGCCCTGCGCATCGTCATGGAACGCGAACGAGAAATTCGCGCCTTTATTTCGCATCCTTTTTGGGTCATTTCGGCGGACATGCTTGGCATGGCAAAAAAACTTTTCACTGTTGTATGTGAAGAAGAACCGACGGACAAAAAAGAGACAGACAGAATAGTGGAGGTTGCGGAAGAAGCCGGACAAGAAAAAAAGTGGGTGGTCACAGATATAAAAGAAACGGAGGTAAAGAAATCTCCGCGCGCACCATTCATCACGTCGACCTTGCAACAAACGGCAAGTTCACGACTCGGCTTTGCGCCGTCACGCACCATGGGTATTGCACAGAAACTGTACGAAGCCGGACATATCACCTACATGCGTACCGACTCGACGAACCTCGGTGCGCAGGCTGTGGCGCAGATTGTGGAAGTTGTCACAAAACAATATGGCAAGCAATACGTCTCGACGCGCACATTTGCGGCAAAAAGTAAAAATGCGCAGGAGGCGCACGAGGCTATTCGCCCGACACATTTTGCTGTGATGAGCGCAGGGATGAATGACGAGCAGAAAAAATTGTACGATTTGATTTGGCGACGCGCGGTGACGTCGCAAATGACGGACGCACAGACACTGCGAACGAAAATTTCGACAAACATCGCTGATCACGAAACAGCGACAGCGGTCGATCAGATTCCAGATTTCTCCATCACCGGCTCACGAATCGTTTTTGACGGCTGGCTAAAAGCTGACCCGGCATCTACAGGCGACGAAGTGGAATTGCCAAAAGTCACTGTCGGAGAAAAACTGGATGTGCAGAAAACAAACGTCGAGGAAAAGAAAACTGAACCGCCGGCACGATACTCGGAGGCCGGTTTGGTGAAGGAACTCGAAAAACGCGGTATCGGTCGACCGTCGACATACGCTTCCATCATCAAAACACTCGAAGACCGCGGGTACGTCGAAAAAGTAAACAAGGCACTCGTGCCGACAGATACCGGTGACGTGGTTTCATCATTCCTCGAGAAAAATTTTGAAAATTATATCAGCGACGACTTCACCGCAAAAATGGAAGACAAGCTCGATGATATCGCGCTTGGCAAGGAAACATATCTAAAAATGCTGACCGACTTTTACAAACCGTTTTTGAAAGAAGTAAAGCTGAAAGACAAGCTCGACAAGGCCACAAATCTCGGCGATGCGGATGCGAAATTCAAATGTCCCGTGTGTGGATCGCCGATGATTATAAAACTATCGCGCGGTGGAAAGTTTTTGTCCTGTTCACAATACCCGGACTGCGAAGGTGCCTTGACCATCGACGGACATGAAATAAAAAAAGAGGAGCCAATCGGTATTGACCCTGGAAGTGGCTTGCCTATTTTTATTCTGACCGGCAAGTACGGACCATATGTCCAGGTCGGCGAATATGAAAAAGGTCCGAAGAAAAGGACCAAAAAAGTCAAAGGTGAACCTGTTGCAAAAAAAATAAAACCACGGATGGCTTCGATTCCCCGTGGAAAAGACTTGTCGACGGTTACGCTCGCCGATGCACTTACCTATCTGACCTTACCACGACTGCTTGGTGAACACCCAGACACTCACTTGCCTATCACTGCCAACGTCGGACGTTTTGGACCATACATAGTGCACGACAAAGACTTCCGCTCGCTCAAAGCGCCGGATGACGTGTACACGATTGAGTTGTCTCGCGCACTGGAAATACTGAGGGAAGAAAAAAAGAAGCGAGGGTTTGGAAAAGACGGGTTCAAAAAGAAAGAGAAATAAAAATTGTAAAATGCCTACTGAAAGCCGACACAGTGTCGGCTTTCAATTTGTCCGAAAATCACTACAATTACGATATGTTAGATACCGACATCAAATCCCTCATTTCCCTGCTCAAATCGCCGACGGAGGCGAATAGGAAGCTCGTGGAAAAGGCATACAGGTTTGCGGAGGAAAAACACGCGGGGCAAAAGCGCAACAGTGGAGAGCCGTATTTCACGCACCTTTTTGAAACGGCGAAAATTTTGACAGAACTTGGAATGTCAGCGACGGTTGTGACAGCCGGACTTCTGCACGACTCGGTCGAGGACGTCGGTGTGACACCGGAAGAAATCGAGCGTGAGTTTGGCAAGGAAATTCAATTTCTTGTCCTTGGCGTGACCAAGCTCGGACAACTTCGCTACCACGGTTCATCGCGATACAATGAGTCATTGCGAAAATTATTCGTAGCAATGTCAAAAGACATTCGTGTTTTACTCATCAAACTTGCCGATCGTCTACACAACATGCGCACCCTCCAATACGTGCCGAAAGAAAAACAATTACGTATTGCCAAAGAAACGCTGGAAATCTACGCACCCATCGCCAGCCGACTCGGCGTCAAAATTCTCCAACGAGAGCTCGAGGACATCGCTTTCTCATACGTTCTGCCGACAGAATTTGAAACGGTACAGAAACTTCTCAAAAAGAAACGTGCCGAACAAGAAGAACATCTGGATAAATTTCAAAAGTCACTCAAAAAGGAGTTAGCTAAAAATGGGGTGACAGATTTTCGCATGGACCACCGCGTCAAAGGTCTGTACTCACTCTACAAAAAACTGAAACGTAACGACATGGACATCGAGAAAATTCACGACATCTCCGCCCTACGTATCACGGTCTCCGACGTGGCGACATGCTACCAGATTCTCGGCATCATTCATGGCGCGTGGCGACCATTGCCTGCACGCATCAAAGACTATATTGCCTCGCCAAAACTAAACGGCTACCGCTCGCTCCACACCACCATTTTTTCAGGTGATGGCGGTATCATCGAAGTACAGATACGCACCGAGGAAATGCATCGTGAAGCCGAGTACGGTATCGCCTCACATGTAAACTACAAAGAAGGTGTCAGTTTCAAAAAACGCAAACACGACTGGGTGCGCGAGCTCGTGGAATTTCAAAAAGAGGCAGGTGAAGAATTTATCGACGGCATTAAAACGGATTTTTTTGAAGAGCGGATTTTCGTCTTTACGCCGAAAGGCGACGTCATCGACCTACCCGTCGGTTCCTCCGTCATTGATTTTGCTTACTCGATACACTCCGACATCGGCAACCATATCGGGAGCGCAAAGGTGAACGGCAAGTTTGTGGCCATTGCCACCGAGCTTCACGGTGGCGACCGTGTGGAAATAGAAACGAAAAAGTCCGCCAAGCCAAACCGTAAATGGATCGACTTCTGCAAAACAACGATGGCCAAGCGACACATTAGGAGCGCATTGGATGAGAAATAATTTCGAAGCTAGATCGAGAAATTTTTAATGGAATATATCTCATCCTCGGTGTTTTCAGATTGTTTGATTTCTTCCGGACTGCGATCGTCGACATTTTTCAAATCCTCAAGGGTGACAGTGGCCACCGTCGGATCAGAAACGTAGACGGGAATATTTTCGTTGACCGGCGGTACCGGATTTTCTGCGATGTGACGATCGAGAAGCTCTGTCGGCGACGATGCCTGTCGATTTGTTTTAATCAATTCCAAAATATTTTTCAAATCTTCTTGCGAGAAAAAGTCGATTGTAATTTTGCCGCCGTTTTCACGCTTCTCGATGGCAACGCGTGTGCCGAGAGATTCGGTCAGCTTTTCTTCCATCTCAAGCGTTTCCGGATCGAGCACATAACTTTTATTGCGTACTTTGTCATAGGCAATGCGTCGGGACAATGCTTCCGTTTCGCGCACTGAAAGTTTTTTGTACAGCACTTCTTTGAACAACGTGGTTTGTTCCTCTGGCCGATCGCCGAGCATCATGAGTGGTCGTGTGTGACCTTCGGAAATTTTACCGTTGACCAGTGCATCGAGAATATCCGGTGGAAGCGAGACGATGCGAATGGTGTTCGACACATATTCGCGACTCTTGCCGATTTTCTTGGCAATTTCGGCGTGCTTGAAACCAAATTCCTCAACGAGACGATTAAAGGCTTTTGCTCGATCAACCGGGTTCAAATCCTCTCGCTGAACATTTTCAATGATGGCAAGCTCGAGTTTCATCAGATCATTTTCCTCGTCACCAACTTTGATGAGCGCCGGCACCTGCGAGAGTCCGGCAATTTTTGAGGCACGCAAACGTCGCTCGCCGGCAATGAGCTCGTATTCGGTCACGAGTCCCCCGTCCTCTTTTATCACTTCCTTGCGAGTAACGACGAGTGCTTGGAGCACACCGTACTGGCGTATCGAGTCGGCAAGCGACTGAAGTTGCGCCTGATCAAACTCGCGACGCGGCTGGAATGGGTTCGGGTGAATCTTGTCTACGTCAATCCAAAAAACAGAATCTTGAAAGAATTGTGACATACCCGCATTTTATCACACAATTGATTTTTTAGTAAAATAAAGCTAAACTTTGACTGTTTACTCTTGCCGGAGTGGCGGAATTGGTATACGCGCACGACTCAAAATCGTGTCTCGAAAGGGATGAGGGTCCAAGTCCCTCCTCCGGCACCTTAAACGAACCAAAGGGTTCTGAACCCGAACCCAAGCGGAACGCGCAAAGCGCGTGCCAAGGATTTTGTGGCGGGTTTGCAAGAGAATTCGGGGAATCCGGCACGCAAGCGTGCAGGGATTTTTGGCGGAGGCGGAGGTTCGAGCCAAAGATTTCTTTGGCACAGACCTTTTTAGCAAAAAGGTCTGAATCAGAA
>CAYNFW010000048.1:0-4611 GCA_964396805.1 uncultured Candidatus Saccharibacteria bacterium
ATTCTCATCTCTTTAGGGTGGCTAAAGAGTGCAATATGTATCTGAGCTTAGACAAAAAGAAAATTCTGAAAAAAAATCAGGAGCTGCCAATGAGCAACCCTGCAGTGAGCACTGTACTGGACCACTTTCAAAGGAAACGTCTTGTCGATGTGTTTTTGTTCCGTCATTTTCAGGGGAGATTATTGCGCAGTGGGGGTAGGTAGTTCAGCTGGAGAAAGCGGATAGAGTTTTGGAGTGGTCGGATAGTCCGACACCGGAATGGCTTCACTAAAGCAATATCGTCCAGCCGGATGAATACCGAAACCCGATCCAGTCTGGTAACCCATGGCGTACGAGTATCCGTCACCATTTTCCGTTTTTGAATCTTTGTTGAATGTCGCACAGAGCTGGTAAGCTTTGGCGCTTTGGCCGATTAATACATATTCGTACGGCACACCCGTTTGCTCATCTTTTGGAATGGTGAAGTATGTTTCGCTATTGGTCATGTCCGTAAGCGTACCTGGTATACTGCCTTTTTCCTGAAAATAACTGACGATTTCGCTGTTTATGGTCTGCAAGTCATTCACTTTCTGCTCGTCATATTTTATTTGTTGCTGGTCACGTGGCGAGCCAAGCACCATAAAACCCCAAGTGATTGAGATGATGATGACTAAAAGTGATGCACCGAGCCATACCTTTTGTCCCATTGCCCCGACTTTTCCACGAATATCGGAGATGTAATATATAAACACGCCAAGTGTGATGACAAACAGGGCAAGGGCCTTGTACAAAAACCCCGTGGTCAGTTCTTGTCCATCAATAAACTCATACAACACGTAGACCAAGTCACACGCCAGTGTCAGTCCGGCGATAAAAAGTGTGATGTAAGTCAGCCATTTGCGCACACCAAGATGACGCTTCTCCGGATCAGTCTTGTACTCGCGCTGAAGCAACCACATGAGCACGGCGTAAATGGGAAAGAAAATGATGAGCGTTGCAACCGGAAAACTGATCGAGCCACTGTTCGAATACACGCCGTACGTGCTGATTTGCGGATAGGCTTTGTTGATGGCGGTGAACAAAAGATTGACGAGATTGACCACAATGGTGAATAACGCCACAATCGCGCCGAGATGCAAAAAAACATCTTTTGCCGACGACTTTGGTTTTGATTGAGTATTTTGTGGGTCCATAATTTTAAGTTAATTATTATGGAAATATTATATCATATTCCTAAATCCTAAACTCAATCACGTCACCATCCTTGACCACATACTCTTTGCCTTCGGTACGAACAAGACCTTTTTCGCGAGCTGAAGCGTATGAGCCGGAGGAAAGTAAATCGTCGCAGTGTACCACCTCTGCACGAATGAATTTGTCGCGGAAGTCGGTGTGTATTGCCATGCCGGCAACGGGCGCAGTCGAACCGCGTTGTATCGTCCACGCACGTGTCTCATCCTCACCGGTGGTAAAATAGGTGATGAGATTGAGTAGTTCGTAACTTTTTTTAATCAAATCGTCGAGCCCTTTTTCAAAGACTGGATCCACTTCGACATACATACCGGGGATTTTTACGTACATTTCTTTTTTATTTGTTGTCGCTTCGGAGGTGTTAAGTGCATACAGTATCGGCTTCATGGTCAGTAGGTTCAGCTGTTTGACCATTGGCAATTCCTTTTCGTCAAACGAAAGCGTCCCCGCAAGTTTTCCGGTTTTTAAATAAGCATCGACACGTTTCAGCATTTCTTCCTCGGGCACTGCTTCTTTGCGGAGAGCTTTGACGTCCTTTTGCAAATTTCCGAGTCGTTTGGTAACCGTTTCGGCGTCGGCTAAAATTAACTCATAGTTTATGACTTCGATATCCGACAATGGATTGATCTCGTTGTGCACATGGATGATATCCGGGTCCTCGAACACACGCACCATTTCGAGTATCGCATCCACCTCGCGAATGTTTTGCAAAAATTTATTACCAAGTCCCTCGCCTTCCGACGCACCTTTAACCAGCCCGGCAATATCCACAAACTCCACCACCGCCGGTATCGTTTTGGCAGATTTTGAAAACTCCGAGAGCCTCCCGAGTCGCGTGTCCGGGACTGGTACAATACCGACCGATGGGTCAATGGTGCAAAAAGGATAGTTCTCCGCCGGCACCGCCTTTTTGGTCAACGCATTAAAAAGTGTCGATTTCCCCACATTTGGCAGCCCGACGATTCCTATACTTAGAGAGCAAGACGACATAATTTTTGTTTATATTATTAGCCTTAGAATTCAAATAATCGCTATTTTGGTAGAAGTAACTGTAAATTTCGTTTATGTTGATCAAACCATACACTTGCAAGTCATTCGTACCCGCCAAAACTTTATTTATGACTTGTCTAATAATGGCCTGTTTTGGCTTAAAATTCAAGTCCTCGAGTTTTTCCGTTACTTCCTGAGCAAACATTTCAACTTCGTCCATTGATACAGGAGGCTCGAGATGCCGGGTTCAACCTCGTGTTTGCTATAGAGCTGTCATGCTATGTCACCAAACTGGACGAATCGAAACAAACGCAACCGGTCAAACCACCAGCTCTGGTCCAGGACGGAGATGTGCGAGACGGTACGTACACAAAACAGGACCAACGATTCCTCAAGAATCTGAAGATTCGAATCGGGGATTAAGCAATGACCACTTCATCCTCGCCACCATGCCCGCCGTAATAAGCGGGCATGATTTTGTACAAAAAAAGAGGTCCCGACAAAATCGAGACCCCCGTGCACAAAGAACTGCTAGGCGGCTTTCTTCTCTTCTTGCAGTGCATCAGCGTAGAGAATCATCCCCTCCGCGCTGCAATATTTCCGGATAGCGAAATGGACTGCTCCGCCACTGTTGACGGACAACCTCTCTTCTAGTGAACAAAGCAACATCCCTAGTACTTTGACTGGATCCTCGTCGACTGCCTTTTCGTTTCCGGTAAAAGCGACAATCTTGCGAAGATGGTCGACGATATCTTTGGGCAATTCAGAATGTTTAGGCATTACCTTTTCTCCTTTCGTTTTTCCGCACCTAGTATAGCACGGCGCAGGGAATCCTTGCGTGGCTTCATGACGTTAATGTTGAAGTGGAAGATACTGCTGACCCAAATCTCATCTTCCAACTTTCTTCCCGGTTCGATCTTTGCGATATCCACTACGCATTTCCACAACTCTCGAACGAGGAAGCCGAAGATGAATAGTCCGCAATCATCGATCCATTTTGTAATCGCACCGGCCAAACGTTTGTAATGCCGCTTGGCATAGGAGCGTTTTTCCGGACCCCACTCGCCGTGACGACTGAGAAAACGATCCATTTCTTCCTGACTCCAGTGTGCATCGTAGTCGGTGTGACCGTAGATGCTCATGACCCAATAGAGGATAGCGCGATAGACATCGAGGTGACCGCTCTTGGTTGCTTGTTTTTCCGTCTTATCATTAAAGACAAAGATCAAACGGATGATTTGCGTGCGTTCTTCGTCGACTTGGGCTTTTCCATTCTTCATCCTCTTGGATAGGAAGACTCCGTCGACTTCATACATGGACCATCCGTAGAACGGAGAGCTGTACATATTCATGCGAGCTTTGGCTTGCTCCACAGTTGGTCTCTCGGTGGGTAACTCATCTGACGTATAGCGGTCAGGATTGAACCAGTGCGGATACACCGATAATTCGGTTCCGAGAAGAAGTTGCGCTAAACGAACCAATTCTGTTCTTACGTATTCCTCCTTCAGACCGCCTTCCAGTGCTTCAAATATTGCGCCTTGATACGCGACCTTTTTTGGGAAATATATCTCCGCAAAAATACTGCGCTTGCCCGGCTCGAATTCATACGAGACAGTCGGTACTGTCACAATGTTCGTCATGTGATGCTCCTTTCACTGTTAACTCAAAGAACTTGAAAACCGACTGCATGATACAACAAATATGAGAAAAGAGTAAATAGTTGCATACTACGTAATTATATAATTATTCCGTGCCATTTCTCCACACCCAAAAACTGCTCGTAGTTTTTGGCAACGCGAGTTTTGTTTATGGCATATCCGTCGACGATGTACCCACGCAATGTTTTCGTTGCCCATTTGCGGAAATTCGTGCCTGTAACTGAGTTTATTCTATAACCCACAGCAATCAAAACATCCAGGTTATATATATCTACTTCTCGACGAACTTGTCTACCGGACTCATTTTGAACTAGTTCCATTTTGGAACTAGTTGCCTTTCTTTGTAGTTCGTTTTCATTGTAAATATTTTGGATATGTTTGGAAATGGCCTGAGGATTTACACCAAAAATTTCTGCCATTTGCATACGATTTGCCCATAGCGTCTCTTTGCCAAAATCCCCCTTGAGCTCAATGGCCCCGGATTTTGCTTGGTAAATGACAATATTTTTTGTGGTCTTTAGTTTCCTTCGTAGTTGCATGATGTATTAAATATACATGAAATGCGTGATTTTCCACTTTTTATTTTTGAATACTAAATTCCTCAGCTATTTTTCTGAATTCACCCTTTCCTTTACACATCCGAGACTGCGATCAGCAGTGAGGAGTTTGCAGATTCATCTTGTACTGGACCCATTTCATTAGACACTAACCTTGTTCTCTGAATTGTACGTTT
>CAYNFW010000049.1:0-4558 GCA_964396805.1 uncultured Candidatus Saccharibacteria bacterium
CGATAGAAATACTACCATTTGATTTCAATGAATTTCTTAGAGCAAAGAAATATGTCAAAGATCCTCAGTATAGTGCACTCCCACAACAGCGTGGCGAGTTGCTAAACCTCATGGAAAACTACTTGGTTAACGGTGGATTTCCTGAAGTGGCGGTGAACAATGTTGACCCAAAGGACTATCTCCAGGTGCTTTTTGATGCGTTACTTTTCAAAGATGTAGTTAAAAGACACAGAATTAGATTTTCCACTCAGGTGGGGAATCTAGGGTCACATTTGATAAACAATTTTGTTAATCCATACACTATACGAAAGTTAATGGATGTTTTGAATCTTAAGAGTGCCACCACAACTGAAAAATACATAAAATATTTGGAAGAAGCATACCTTGTTTTTTCTCTTGAAAGATATTCTGCAAAATCTGTTCAACGGCTAAAATCACCACGTAAAGTCTATGTGGTTGATAACGGGTTTGTTACTGCCAAAGCTATTCAGCATTCTGCTGACAAAGGCAAACTCATGGAAAACCTTGTTTTTACTGAGCTCGTTAAGCGTGGATCAAAACCAAACAGAGATCTCTTTTATTACAAAACTCGAAACGATCGTGAGGTGGATTTTGTGCTTAAAAATGGATACCAAGCTGTTGAATTGATACAGGTATGTTACGAATCGATAAACACGGAGGTCGAACAGAGAGAGACGAAGGCCTTGGTCGAAGCGAGTGGTGAACTGGATGTTAAAAAACTTACTGTTCTGACATGGGATGAAAAGCGAGAAGTCGAGAGAGATGGCCTGACGATAGAGTTTATTCCACTGTGGGAGTGGCTGGTTGTTTAAAATATTAGATGATATGGCATTTTCTCCAGTAGAAATAAAAAGCACGGTGTAGTACAATTATCTTGTTTGACTTTAATCACTAATATCACACTATGAAAAAATATATTGTTGAGGCTCTTGGAACGGGGACACTGGCGTTAGCGGTCACCCTATCACTTGCCGGTCATTTTGCCGTGGCCACACCAATCATCGCGGCGTTGGTTGTTACCCTTTTTGTATATTCAATCGGTCACGTTTCCGGTGCACACCTGAATCCTGCCGTGACTATCGGAGTTTGGTCAATCGGTAAAATAAAAACGACCGAAGCTGTCTACTACGTTATTGCTCAGTTTATCGGCGCGTTTATCGCACTCTTTTTAGCATCATCCTTTATCACATTGCCAGCTATGGTCATTTCCAGTTCGCTTCTTGTCGGTATTGCCGAGACATTTGGAACGTTTTTCTTCACTTTCGGTATCGCATCGGTCGTATACGGCAAAACGCCAGGTGACGCTTCGGGGGTGGTTATCGGTGGTTCGCTTCTTTTGGGTATTGCCATCGCCGCGCTTCTCGGCAGTAACGGAGTTCTCAACCCCGCCGTGGCTTTTGGCATCGGATCGTTCGGTTCAATGTACGTCATCGGTCCGGTTGTTGGGTCCATTCTCGGTATGAACGCATACAAATACCTCGCTCACTAGACAATGTCGAGTAATATCCTCGGCGGGTTGGTGTACTACATACTATGAAAGAAGAAGCTCCACAATTTGTAAAAGTGATCGCTTTTGTGTTGGTTGTCATTTTTGTTTTCTTATGCATCTTGTTGTTCAGACAGTTTCAGCATGCCAAGCGAATGCACGAAATTGACTCGTATAAAATACTCATTGACAATGTTCGGCACAAAGATCCGCTCACCGTTTCCGATGTGCCGATTATTCAATCGTGGATGACGTTCGCCTATATTGACACGATTTTCAACATACCACCCGCATATCTGCAAAATACGCTTGTTATCACCGATAGTCACTATCCGCGTATTTCTCTCGGACGGTATGCAAAAAGTCAGCATGTGTCCGAGGCGAGTGTGGTCGGTACTGTCAAAAAAGTAGTGACTGATTATTTGACATCTACCACTGCACTGTCGACCTCCACATCCTCAAGTTTTCCTAACTATTAGCGCATGACGTATTTAGGTATTTTTCTTTCGTATCTTCTGCTCTATAAATACGTCGCTCTTTTTATCATTGTCTTTTTTGCCGGCATTATCATTCCGCTTCCCATCAATACACTCCTCATGGCTGTCGGAGCATTTTCTGTTCAAGGATATTTCAGCTTTACTCTCTCACTCGTCGTCGCCACCGTGTCAAATGTTCTCGGTGATATGCTCGACTATTGGGTGTTTCGGCGTTATGGTCATGCAGTGCTCCGAGAAAAATATGCCAACAAATATTCTTTTTTTCTGCGTCTGGAAGATTATTTGAAACGGCACACCGCTATTTCGATTTTGGTTTCGCGTGTTGTCGGAATCTTGGGACCGCCGGTCAACTTCCTGTCCGGTTATTTGAAAATAAATTTTGGAAAGTTTTTGTTCTATGATGTTATCGGCAACACCGTATTTGTTCTCATTTTTCTCATCATCGGCTACCTTCTTGGTGATGAATGGCAAAATATCACCGGTTTTGTAAGTCTCGCATCCGGTACGGTGCTCGTCCTCGCACTTCTCGGGGTGATATGGATCGTGTATCGAAGGCGAAAGTAAAGTTTCGAAATATTTTTACTATACTTTCATCCGCATGATATAATCTGTGTGATGAAACATTATTATATTTTTGTTTTTTCACTCATCATGTTTTTTGCAAGTTTGTCGTTTTGCATTCCGGTTGCATACGCATCGTACCATTTCGGCACATTTACCGGCCGTCCGCCGATTCATGTACTCGGGTCCGCCACAGCATCTCCATCCGGGTTGAGTCCGGATGCACTCAAGTCGGCATATCATTTGCCGAAAACAGGTGGATCGGGAACTATCGCAGTTGTTGGGGCATATATTGATCCGACTATTGCGAGTGATCTTGTTGTGTTTAATAAACAGTTTGGTCTTGCAGATTGCACGATTAAAAACGGATGTTTGACGGTGCATCCAATGAGCACAACTCTTGGTACGAACTCCGGCTGGTCAATGGAAACGTCGCTTGATGTCGAGTGGTCACATGCGATCGCTCCACAAGCGAAAATTTTGCTCGTCGAGGCCAAGACGGCAAGCGGTGCCAATCTTCTTTCTGCTCTGGATTATGCCGTTGCTCAATCGGGAGTGGTGGCAGTTTCGATGAGTTGGGGTGGAGCGGAATTTCCCGAAGAAGTCGGACTTGACAGTCACTTCATAGTCGGTAAAAATAAAAATATCACTTTTTTTGCATCGGCCGGAGACAACGGTTCGGGCGCATCATGGCCGGCCTCGTCTCCATATGTGGTCGGTGTCGGCGGAACGCGATTAAGTATTTCCGAGACTGGCAGTGTTATTTCGGAAACTGCATGGAATGGTTCTGGCGGAGGAGTAAGCGCGTACGAAACGGAGCCGAATTATCAAACCACTTACAATATTCCGCGTGCCGGAGGTATGCGAGCTATTCCCGACGTGTCATACGATGCAGACCCTGTATCTGGTGTGTCTGTTTATTATTCCGGTAAAGTAGGAGTGACCAAAGGATGGTATGTTGTCGGTGGTACGAGTGCCGGTGCGCCGCAATGGGCGGGTATCAAAGCGTTGGGACTTTCTGCCGACAATCAGAAATTTTACGCCGACAAACTATCATCCAGTCCACTCCAATTTTTTCGAGATGTACGGAGCGGTATAAACGGCGATTGTGGGTATGTGTGTACTGCTCGCACACACTACGACTATGTAACTGGTCTTGGCAGTCCGATGACGGTGAAGTTTTAAACTTCCGTAGTAAACACCGTCAGTCCCGCGTATTGTGTTTGGACGTGGTTCTGATACTGTTACTGCATGGAACATCTTGTGACAAAAAAATCGGTGGACTACGAGTTGCTCGATAGTGGGGAAGGGATGAAGCTTGAGCGATATGGGGCAGTCGTGTTGTCACGACCGGATCCGCAGGTGCTTTGGGCGAAGGCTTTACCCGAAAGCGAATGGCAAAAAGCTCACGTTGTCTTTGAGCACGAGGGCGCACGCGGAAAGTGGCATGTAAAAAAAGATATGTCGACGGGGTGGCAGGAGAATTGGCGGGTCGCGCTTGCCAACGTGACCTGTGTTTTGAAATTATCGCCTTTCAAACATATCGGCCTTTTCCCCGAACAATCCGCGCATTGGGCGTGGTTACAGGGAAAAATCAAAACGGAATCGGACAGGCGCTCGAAAACGGGGGATGGCGCAAAAGTTTCCGTTCTCAACCTGTTCGGCTATACCGGCGGCGCGTCGGTGGCCTGTGCCCTTGCCGGAGCGGATGTGACACATGTCGATGCCTCCGAGTCCGCGGTCAAATGGGGCAAGCAAAATCGCGACGCGTCAGGTTTGTCTATGGACGCCATACGTTTTCTCGTCGACGACGCGCGTAAATTTGTTGAACGTGAAGTTCGTCGCGGTAAAATATACGACATCATCATTCTCGACCCACCGGTCTACGGACGAGGTAGTAAAAATGAACTCTGGAAAATAGAAAACGATCTCGTGCCGTTTCTTTCCAAAATCAAAAAAATTCTTTCACCACAACCGCTCGCAGTGCTTCTCA
>CAYNFW010000050.1:0-4521 GCA_964396805.1 uncultured Candidatus Saccharibacteria bacterium
CTCCATCATAAAGGTCAACAAATTTATTTTCAAGGACAGAATAAGCCAGGGCGTTCATGGTAAAGTCACGTCGCTGCAAGTCATCTTCAATGTGCTGGCTAAAGGTGACGTTGTCTGGGTGTCGGTTGTCAGAATATGTTGATTCTAGGCGGTACGGTGTTGTCTCTACGGTTTCGAGAGTCTCATCCATTGTTTCACGAGAAATGACCCCAACCGTTCCAAAGGTGTTTTCATAGAAAGAGTCTGGAAACAAAACTTGAATTTGTTCCGGTGTCGCGTTGGTCGTGACATCCCAATCCTTTGGTTTTCTCCCAAGGATCATGTCTCGCACGCACCCGCCCACCAAAAAAGCCTCGAATCCTCCGTCCTCGAGCGTTTTTGTTACACGTGTAACCTCATCTGGAATTGAAAATTTCGTTTTCAATATAGTTTTGTGCACCCGGCAGGAATCGAACCCACATCCACGGTTCCGAAGACCGGTACTCTATCCGTTGAGCTACGGGTGCAAAGTTACTCTAAACCTAATAAAACTGTGCGGGCAGGGGTAATCGAAACCCCGTCTCGTCCTTGGCAAGGACGTGTTCTACCACTAAACCATGCCCGCAGTCTTTATTATCATATACTAAATAAAATAAATATCAAAGGATGTTGTGATTTCATTGTCTGAGTGAAATTGTGGATAAGTCTGGGGACATGTGTATTAAGGACAGTCCTTGACCGAGAGGTGTCTCGAGGATACTTCTGGTGTCCATCATGATTATACAGCCATAAACAAAGACATTTTACATTAGACATGTCTATGAAGTGTCTGTTTCTGACAAATATAAACTAGGTTTCACGTGACAGCAATTAAAAAGTCAAATTGGATGTTACACGAGAAACATTGCCATAGTAGGTGTATACTCTATGTATGACAGTGAATATTTTTCCGAAGAAACAAAACAAAAAGCCAAAAATAAAGAAGGAACCGACAGAAAAACAAAAAATTGGGCGGATAGGGGAGGATTGCGCCTGTAAGTTTCTGGAAAAGCGGGGATTCAAGGTGGTAGATCGTAATTATCTTAAAAAATGGGGAGAGTTGGATATTGTGGCGACAAAAGCCAAGAAAATACACTTTATAGAGGTAAAAAGTGTTTCCCGTGAAATCTTTCAGGAAAATGGCAAAAATGTTACACGTGAAAATAAGGGAGACTATAGGCCGGAAGACAATATGCATCCGTGGAAACTTCAAAGGCTTGCTCGGACCATTCAGTCATATTTACTTGATAAAGATATCCCAGACAGTATCGACTGGCAGTTCGATGTAGTGACGGTATATATAGATATGTCCAAGAGACTTTCTAAGGTCTATATAATGGAAGATGTTGTCCTTTAGAAATTTTGTTGGTGAATTTTCTTTTCTATGATATAGTGACTTGGTATTTCGGGGTGTAGTGAAACGGCTATCATTCATGATTTGGGATCATGCGTTCCGGGTTCGAATCCCGGCACCCCGACAGAAAACCAACGGTTTTTTCGGATGCAGGAAAGTCATGTTATGACTTTACGTCAGGATTCGAAAAGAGGAAGAAATTCCCGGCGCCCCGACTATTGTTAGTTAAAAAAGAAGGGGATTTGAGTGTATCTCTCTCTGGACATAATTATCAATTTACACTATTCTTGCACCAGAAAGGATTTTTAGTAATGGTTCGAATAAAAGTAATACCTAGAACAAAACGCCGAACATTGGCTGAATTGCAGGACCTTTTCTATGGACAATACTTTTTGTCCCAACGGTTGTTTCAATGTGAATCTTCCAACGAACTGACTGATTTTGAAATTACAGACTTTGGTCGGTTTCTTGACACAGTTCAGACACTTGGAGATCTCATTGAGGGTTTGGCAGAACTCAGTCCGTTTGCAGATGATGCTCTGAGCGTTGCTGAGTCAATGACTTCAGATGATTTTGTAACGTTCAAACTAGCTCTTATCCATGAGCGTAAAATAGTGTCCGGGGAAGAGGATTTGGTCAGTAACATGCCAAAACAATTTGTAATTTTGTTATTACCGGCGCAGTTTATGGAAGCATTTTTTATTGCGGAGCAGTTTCAGGTATCACTTAGTGTCGCAATGATCAGGAATTTGGAGGTGTAACATCATGAGAATAACGACAATTGTTTTCCCTGTTCGAGATGATTGTATTTTTCTAGCGACAAAAAAACGAAAAGTTGGGGCAGGATTTTTGAATGGATGGGGTGGTAAGAAAAAACTGGGTGATGTAACTATTGAGGACACAGCAAGACGTGAACTCAAGGAAGAATCAGGAGTCACTGCTCAAAATCTTGAAAAGGTTGCCGTGGTCGAATTCTTTGAAGGGTGCATCCTTATTTTTGAGTGTCACATTTTCTTTTGTCATGAATGGCAAGGAGAATTGTGTGAGCCGGACGAAATGGGGAAGCCGGAATTGTATGAGCTGAGTGGCTTGCCATTTGATCGGATGATGGATGCTGATAAAAAATGGCTGTCAGTCGTTTGTGCCGGTCAGAAAATCAGAGCACAGGTGTGGTATAACAATGGTCTCACTCACCTCGAACGGTTTGAGTGGAAAATATTATAAGGAGAGGTGCCAAGTGCAACCTCTCCTTTTTATGCTATATTTAGAGCCAAGGTCGTTTCCACTTCATACCAAATGGCCGACAATGTTTTAAAAATTGAATATCGGGATGTAGTATAACGGTAGTATTCACGATTCGGGTTCGTGAGATCCGGATTCGATTTCCGGCATCCCGACAATTAAGGCCAATTTTATTTTATGTCATCGCAGAAATTTATAAAAACCACGGAGGATTTTATATGCGAAAAGTGCGGGCATGAGGTGGTGGGGAATGGGTACACCAATCATTGTCCGGAATGTTTGTGGTCGAAGCACGTGGATGTGTTTCCTGGTGATCGTTCTGAGGCGTGTGGGGGACTGATGGAGCCGATTCGTATTGAGAAAAAAGGAAAAGACTACACTATAATTCACAAATGCGTTGCGTGTGGCATTGAACGACCGAACAAGGCAGTCAAAGAAGATAATTTTCAAATGATTGTGCAGATTGCCGCGGAAAATGCAAAAAGTTAAATAAATAAAAAAGGTTTAGAAGTTTCTTCGAGAATTAAATGGTTTCAAACTATTGCAACTATTTCACCAATTGGTCTTCGATTAGCTTCGAGAGTCCGGGTGCGACATTGGTTTGGAATTCGTAAGCCGTGCCGGCGAGGTCAGTAGTCGTGGACAGGAATTGTGTCAATGTGTAGCCAGTTTCATTCTCCAAAGTGCGACTGATATGAGCAAGTGTGATTGCACGGAGGTCGCGTTGTGCCGTGGTTGAGCCGTCAGACTCGGTTGAGATGAGACCGATGAGTGTGCCTACTCCGTCCACAACAGCGCCACCGGACGCACCTTTTTGTGACACGATAGTGCCACCGACAGATAGCAGGTCGATTGTGTTTGTGCCAAACGTAAACACTTTTTGGACGGTGGTCAGAGCACTCGTCAGGTTGAGATCTTGGAGAATTGTCATCCCGCCGAGAAAACCGGCAGGGTAGGAAACGAGGTCGACAGGTTCACCAACAGTAACTACCTCACGTGTGTCCGGTGGCAGGTAAGGGAATGTTGGTAATGGCGAATGGTCGAGCGCGTCTGTAATGCGTAACAGAGCAAAATCGTTTTCGCCCGTGCCTTGCGGGTTCGTCTCGGTAAGAAGCGACGAATTATTTTTTACCCATGTCGGCGAAATATACAGGAGCTCGGCGTTGTAGCGCGGGTATGCTGGACTACCGGTGCGGATTTGGCAGGTGACGAAGTTAGGTGTGTGGAAATTTTGCAGGAGCCAGTATTGTCCGACATGTGCGTTGGTCAGAATGATGCCTCGCGGGTCAATAACGACACCTGTGGCGGTGATGGGGTCGAGCGCGCCGTTGACCTGTGTAGTGCAGATGATGTTCACGACGGCAAGCCGTGCAGTTGTGTTGATCACAGCGAAGTCGGGTGTGGGTTTCTGTGTTGAGGCAGGATTTGATTGCGTCGGTGTGGAAACTGGTTGCGTGAGAGAAATGTTTTGTGGCACTATTTCGGTCGAAGTTGATTTTTTCTTGGTTGGCGTTGTTGTTGCTTGTTTTGTTGCGGATAAGTGTGTTGTCGAGGTGGCGAGTGATGTGGCAGTGCTCGTTGCGAGTGTGAATAAAGCGAGATGTGTTTGGGTGTACGCGCTTGTAGGGGATTGAAGGTTTATTCGCGAATCAACTCTCGCAAGATGAACGGAAAGAGCAAAAAATACACTCGCCATGGCGATGAAACACGCGCACAAAAGAATTTTTCGAACAGTCATGAGAAAAGTATATCACGGCCAAGTACAGCTTGGATTACTGGCGTTTTATGCTAGAATGGCTGAGTAAGAGTTTGAAATGAACGTAGCACTTGACGCGGGATTAGTTAACCGGTATAACAACAGTTTTCCAAACTGTGGTAGGGAGTCCGACTCTCCCATCCCGCACAAT
>CAYNFW010000051.1:0-4425 GCA_964396805.1 uncultured Candidatus Saccharibacteria bacterium
AGTAATATGCTGGCCGTAAAAGAAGCAAAAGATAAGTTTGAAAAGGAAAAAGTAAATAAAGATAGTTTACAGAGACAGTTGGACGCTGAAACAATCGTACTTAACGCTAAGGTAAAAGCATATAAAGATGCAGAGGAATCGATAACAAAAAATAAAAAGAAAGAGGAGGATGTGCGTGCAAAATATACATCACCAGAGTATAGAGAAATAGCTCGAGATGCTGACTATGACGGTAAGAAGTTATACCAAAGACGAGGTGAGGATTACGCGAATAGATTAGAAAGGAAAGGTTTTGTAAAGAGATTCCTGTCAGACGAAAGTAGTGTCAGTGGAGAAAAATCAGTGCGAGAAGGTGTGAGTCAAAAAAATAAGGCTGCAGCAGCTGCCGTAAGAAAAACAACAAAAGGAGAAACTCCGGATGAACAAATAGTCAGATTGGTGAGAGAAAAAGAGAAGGCAGAGAGGGCAGAGAAAAAGAGAAAGAATGAACCTGGTGAAAAAGTAGAGGAAGATGATGAAGAAAAAGAAAAACCTGAAACACCAAAAGCAGACGGAGCAACTGTATCATAAAAATTATGAATGACGAAAATATAATAGAAGAATATTTTTTAAAACTCCCAGATATTATTCAGGAGTGTATTACTTCCGATGAATGGAAAAAACGATACCAGGAAATTACTACTAAATATTCTTTAAATACTGAACAAAAATCCAGTCTGCATTTGGAAATACTACTTGTACTTGTTGGAGTCGAAAGTATTAATGACTTACCTCAAAATATAAAAATGGAGGTTGGTGTGTCTGATATTTTAGTAGATCAGCTCCTGGGGGAAATATATAACCGTCTTTTTTCTTGGATTGACAAAATATACATATCAAAGACTCAAGTTGAAAATTCAATAGAGAAACAATCGCATAGCATTCTCGAACTTCCGCCAAACGATTTGCCGATGGTTGAGGAGGGAGAAGTTGCACATGATGTGTCGAAATCTGGCATTTCCACTCCGCGATACATTCCCCCGACTGATGCGACCGTCCTTCCGGTATCTCCATCCCCTGTTGAAACCCCCATTACCATCGAGCAACCCTCAGCTTTTATACCTACACCTCCGCCAGTTTCTCCGCCGTACGCTCCCGCTCCGCGTCAGTTGTCACACGAGTCGCTTGCCGACGTTGCTCTGACCCGTTCCCCTGTTCGCGACACACAGTTGAATAAAAATCCCGAAGTACAAAAAACTGTACAATCCACACAACCCCAACCACAAACACCTCCGTCCGCTCCGGACAATCTTCCGGGTATCGAAATTATTCCCGAGAGAAAATACACCGTGGATCCGTACCGCGAGCCGATTGAATAACAATCTCCTTTCTTCCTAAAACAGAACGTCGTATACTATATATATGCGATTTCAGGTACCACAATTTATAGACATCGAGGATAAAATTATTGGCCCGTTTACACTCAAGCAGTTTGTGTATTTGGCCGGAGGTGCCGGTATGGCCTACATGGCGTATGCCTTTTTGCCGGGGTTTATTTCTCTTTTTCTTGTGTTAGGTATAGGTGCCCTCGCCCTCGCCCTCGCTTTTTACAGAGTGAACAACAAACCATTCATTGATTTTCTCGAGTCCGCTTTTCTATATTATACCAAAGAAAAATTATACATTTGGAAAAAAGAAGACAGAAAACCGGTGACTAAGGAAGCTTCAGCACCATTACCTAATCAAGTCTACGTGCCGAAATTATCCGACAGTAAACTGAAAGAGTTGTCGTGGAGTTTGGATATAAACGAAAATCAAAATCCTCTGACCGGGCAGGATGGCAGGACCACAAGATAGCTAGAGCAGTATCGCAAGCTCAATCCACTGCTCGAGTGAAACATCTTCGGCACGACATTTATTATCAAGTCCGCAACGCGCAAAGACTTCCGTGAGGATGTCTTTTTTGTACTCACTCGTTTCGGCCAGGTTCGGCAGAAGTTGTTTGCGTTTGTGAGCGAAACCGAGGTGAAGCAGTACAAAAAACTTTTTTTCTTCCACACCTGATAGTTTTTTGCGTGAAATGTCGTTTACGGTCAGAATAGCTGAGTCGACGGTCGGCGGAGGAGTGAAAGATCCAGGCAACACTTTTCGCACCAGACGAGGAGTACCAAACACTTTAACTGAAAGCGACAAAAGACTTTCCTTGCCGTCGCGGGCCACGATGCGTTCAGCAACCTCTTTTTGTATGAGCAGAGTCATTGACGCGGGCTGGTTTTCTATTTCCAAAAATTGTCGGATGATTTGCCCGGTTATGTAATACGGAATATTGGCGACCAGTTTATACGCACCAGCGAGCGGTTTCATATCCAAAATATCTTCATGAACTAGCGAGAGCTTACCTGATGCAATTTCCTTCGCAAATTTTTTTTGTAATTCCGGTATGAGTGTGTCATCTTTTTCCACCGCAATCACTTTTGCCTCTGTATCAAGCAGTCCTCTGGTCAGTATCCCCCGCCCCGGTCCGATTTCAAGCACGGTGTCAGTCGGGGAAATGTTCGACGACGAAATAATCTCGGCAATGATTGCATGCGATGTCAGAAAATGTTGTCCGAGTGATTTTTTTGCTTGCATGATATGTGGTGTGCTCGCACAGATTAAAATCAGAACGTGATGCTGACGAGTGGCTTTCCAACTTTTTCTCCTGAATACGTTTCGTGCTGGACGTATTGTTCCGGAATGTCGAAAATAAATTCCGATGGCACGTTCACTTCCGTAGTGCCAAAGATAGTACGTTGTTCGGCGTACGTCAAATACAATTTTCTTTCGGCTCGAGTCAAAGCAACATAGAAAAGCCTGCGTTCTTCCTCGCTCTCCTCTTTGGTTTTTCTGTCCTGACCGAAACCGCGGTGGGGAAATAAAGCTGCCTCCAACCCGCACACAAACACCGTATCGAACTCAAGCCCTTTGGATGAGTGCACAGTCATTAGTTTGACACCGGTTTTCGGCTGGTCGATTGTGTCCTGGTCGGAAGCCAGGGCACTGTCCGTCAAAAATTTTTCCACGCCTTCTTCCGGCGCATACTCATCGTATTGTTTCGCCAAAGTGACAAGTTCCATAACGTTTTCCAAACGATCGACATCCTCGTCTTTGCCAGACTCGTACATTTTTTCCATGCCGGAGTGTGTGATGATGTATTTAAGTGCGTCGGAAATTTTTTCTGTCAAAAGTTTTTTCTGAAATCCTACAAGCATTTCGCGCACGACCTGTATCTTTTCTCGCGTACTTCCCGGCAATTCCTCTTCGCGTCCCGTGATTATTTTCTCAAGGGTCACTTTACCGATGCCACGCGCCGGTGTGTGTATGATGCGTACAAAGTCAGTCATGTTTTCCGGAGTGAGCGAAGCTTTGACGTATGCTAACACATCTTTTATTTCCTTGCGTTCAAAAAACTTTGTGCCGAGAAGTTGGTATGGTACTCCATATGCCAGAAAAGCCTCCTCGAGTACTCGCGACTGAAAGTTTGCTCGATACAGCACAGCCACTCTGTCGGCTACCTTTCCCTCTTTAATCAGTCGTTGTGCCGTTAGTGCAATCCAGTGTGCTTCGTCGACCTCATCGCGTCCGGCGAAAAGTGACAACATCTCTCCATCCGGGTTTTCAGTAAACAAATTTTTTGGAATGCGAAAATTATTTTTTTGAATGATCTCGTTCGCTACAGCCAAAATGTTTTTGGTCGAGCGATAATTTTGTTCGAGGAAAATTGTTTTTGTTCCAGGGTATGTTTTTTCGAAATGGAGCATGTGTTTTATTTCCGCTCCGCGCCACGAATATATGTTCTGGTCGGCGTCTCCCACCACGCAGATGTTTTTGTATTTTCCGGCAAGCAGTTCGACAATCTCGTTCTGCACCTTGTTTGTGTCTTGGTATTCGTCTATATGGATGTATCGAAATCGTTCCTGATATCGGGCGAGTACGTCAGGGAAAGCCTCGAGCAATTTGAGTGTTTTCAAAAGCAAGTCGTCAAAATCGAGCGCGTGCTCGCGAGTCAAAACTTCCTCGTATCGCACCCAAGCCTTTTTTGTAATTTCAGCTGTGTAACTATATGCGTCGCGTACTGCAAAATCACCGATGCTCACTCCCCGGCATTTTTCCGCGGAAATAATATGGCGTACGGAGTCGAGATGTTCCTTCGGGTCGACGCCGATATATACAAGCGCGTCCTTGACCGCTTTTTTTGAATCAGCCGTGTCAAAAATAGTAAAATGTCTTGGCAATTTCAGCAGTTCTGCATTTTCCTTTATAATTAGCACTCCGAGCGAATGAAATGTACTGACCAAAGGCATTCTGCCACCTGGTGCGCCCGAAAACCGCAATTCATTGTCTTGTGCGAGCAAGTCTCGTACTCGTTCTCGCATTTCCTTAGCGGCCTTATTTGTAAAAGTGATA
>CAYNFW010000052.1:0-4413 GCA_964396805.1 uncultured Candidatus Saccharibacteria bacterium
AAAAACGTACAATTCAGAGAACAAGGTTAGTGTCTAATGAAATGGGTCCAGTACACTTGAGGTATACAACTGTTCGTATTAAAATAATTCAATATTATTTTTTATTTTTAACCACCACATATAAAAAAATATGAAAAACGCAACCCTTGGACAACAATTTTTGAAAGAGATGGAAATGGAAGCGCCGGCAACGCGAAAATGTCTCGAACGCATGAAAACGGAATTGTTTGACTACAAACCGCACGACAAGTCGATGAAAATGGGTTATCTCGCCCAGATCGTGGCGGAAATTCCACGTTGGTTACAGATTGTGGCCGACGACGGTGAGATTGATTTTGGAACGTTCAAACGCTCAGAGCCAAAAACCGCTGAGGAGCTGGTGAAATATTTTGACGACAACATGGATCTGGCACGAAAGTCACTCGGTATTGTTTCGGACGACACACTGACAAATAAAATGTTTGAATTGAAAAACAAAGGCCAATTGCTCATGTCATCAACCCGTGCAGAAACAGTCGGTTCATCGATCAATCATATCGTACATCATCGCGGACAGCTGACCGTGTACATGCGATTGAACGATATCCATGTGCCGAGTATCTATGGTCCGTCGGCAGACGACAGATCGTGGTAGAAAATCAGAGCACTCGCAGTGAGTGCTCTGATTTCTGTTTTTATTTCAACTTTTTATTGCCCCGTTTGCGTACGCGGAGTCGCCATGCCTGCCGGGCGAATTTGGATTGATTGAGCGGTGATACTGCCGTCTGAATTTGTACTGCCAGTTGCGGTTACGGTCGTACCTGGAGTTAAATCGGAGACCGAGCCGTTCGTAGCTTTCATAACCGTCGTCGATGCCGAGAGGAAGATTATTTTCGAGCCGCCGGTTGCCATACTGACGGTGATACTCTGCGAGTCAGCCGAGAGTATCTGTCCGCTGACAAAGCCACCGCCTGCGCCAAGTGCACCTGCGCCGGCCGCTCCACCTCGCGTACCTCCCCTGCCGGCAAATGCCACCCGTGCCGATGTTGCCGCCGATGCAGACGAACTTTGCCCGTATTTCATTCCGCCGAAAAACCCGACGCCTACCGCTATGACCGTAATAATAATTATTTTTACTGTATTGTTCATGATTTCTTTTTTGTTATTTTTAATTCTTTTAATTACTACACATTTTTTTAAAATTTATTTCTTATTCATACCGCAACGCATCGATCGGGTTCAATGATGCCGCACGGCGTGCCGGGTAGTATCCGAAGACAATGCCGATAACCGCCGACACGCCGAACGCGAGCAAAATCGACGAGAGCGACACCGAGGCTTGGAGTAGGCCAAAGTAGGCAACGCCAAAAGACACTGAGCAACCGAGTATTACTCCGACCAGACCGCCGATGAAAGTAAGCGAAATGGCTTCGACCAAAAACTGCTTGCTGATATCGCTTTTCTTGGCACCGATTGCTTTGCGCAGACCTATCTCGCGTGTGCGCTCGGTCACGGTAGTGAGCATCATATTCATGATACCGATACCGCCGACAATGAGCGAAATCCCTGCCACCGCGGCGAGCAGTACGGTAAAGGTCGAGGCCACACTCGATGCTGTGGCTACGATATCGGCTTGATTCAGTGTATTAAAATCAGCTTGGGTCGGATCGGAAATGTTGTGGTTTGCCAAAAGCAGGGATGTGACATCATTTTGCACTTGAGTCATGGTCGACGAATCGCTGGCTTGAATATCAATCTCTGTCATGTAGTCATTGTTCACGCCCGCCAAAAATTGCACGGCCGAGGACAGCGGCACAAAGACCATGTCGTCCTGACTGCCAAATCCGTTACCGCCTTTGGCAACTGTTGTGCCGACAATAGTGAACTGAATGCCTTTGATACGAACAACCTGACCAATCGGATCAATGCTCCCATCCGTACCGAACAAGTCAGTCACCACCGTTGGACCAATCACTGCCACCTTCGCGGCATTTGTGTTGTCATCATCGGAGATAAAAGAACCTTCGTCAATTTGCACGTTGCGCACCGCCGGATATGCAGACGTCGTGCCAACAACACTGACGTTAGTGTTGGTACCGGCCGTCGAAGTCACTTGGTAGCGACCGGAAATTTGCGGTGCCACTGCGGTGACATTTGCCACACTGGAAGAAATCGAGCTGACATCGGCCGGTGTGAGCGAACGTGCCGTGCCGCGACCGACACTGACCTGCACACCCGGCGTTCTCTGTACGCCCGGCGAGACAATAATGAGATTGGCGCCAATTGATTGAATACTCGACTGGACAGAACCTTGCGCGCCTTGACCGATAGCCACAAGTGCGATAACGGAAGAAATGCCGATGACGATACCAAGCATAGTCAAAGCCGAGCGAACTTTGTTGCCCGAAAGTGATGCGTATGTTTCTTGGAGTAAATCTTTTGTTGTCATAGTTATTGTTTTTTTGAAACATGTTCGAGGTTAATCACCCGCTTGGTGTGTGTTTTTGCATCGCTCACGATTTGTCCGTCGCGAATGAAAATGATACGGTCGGCGTGTTCGGCTACATCCGGTTCGTGGGTAATGAGTATAATGGTACGTCCAAGTTCCTTGTTCAGTTTCTGAAATGTGCCAAGCACAATTTCGCCGGTTTTAGTATCGAGGTTTCCGGTCGGCTCGTCGGCCAAAATGAGTGTCGGGTTGTTGACCAATGCCCGAGCGATGGCCACGCGTTGAATTTGTCCGCCGGAAAGTTGGTTTGAGAGATGAGTAAAATATTGTTCGTCCAAACCGGAGGAAATGAGAGATTTCTTTGCTCGTGCCTCGCGCTCTTCGACGCCGAGACCCGCATATATGAGAGGCAGTTCGACATTACGCAACACAGTGGTACGTGGCAAGAGGTTGAATGATTGAAAGACGAAACCTATTTTGTCTTTGCGAATATCTGAAAGCTCGTCCTCGGAAAAAGTCGAGATGTCTTTGTTGTCCAGAAAATATGTACCGCTACTTGGCGTATCGAGTGCACCGAGAATGTGCATCATGGTCGACTTACCCGAACCGGACGGACCCATAATTGCCACAAACTCGCCGTCGTCGATAGTGAAACTAACGCCTTTGAGCGCCTGAAAGGATAAGTCGCCGGTCTGATATGTTTTTGTGACGTTAGTAACTTCAATCATTTTAAATTTCTATCTCCCTGTTGTGGCCCCGCCTGCCGCACCACGGAACGCACTTGCCCCAGTACCGCCGACGGCGGCGCCACTCCGCACGCCGGTTGCGGACAGGAGTGATGGAGCGGCTGTCGTGGTTTTTGCGGTTGAGGTAATGGTGCGAGTGACGATTTGGTCGCCCTCGTTCAATCCGCTCAAAATCTGGGTCTCGGTGTCGTTGGCCACGCCGATAGTGACAGTTTGATTTTGCGGTGGCACAGTCGAGGCTGTTCCCTGTCCGGTCGTGTCCGCCGGCAGTGGCGGGTTGAAGACCTGAACGTAGTGTGTGCCGTTTTGAGTTTTGAGTGCGCTGTTCGGAATAACCAAAACATTCGGCACCGCGTCGGTAATAATCGAAGCGTTGACGCTCATGCCCGGCAAGATGCGACTGTCCTGCGTGTCAAAACTGATTTTGACATCGTACGTCACAACACCCTGACTAACCGTTCCGATACTATCGATTTGCGCAACCGTACCGGTAATAGTCAGTCCGTTGATTGCGTCGAACGTCAGATCAACCTTGTCACCCAATTTAATTTTTGCGATGTCAACTTCGTTGAGGGAAATTTCCGCCAATTGCTGTGTGGTAATGAGCGTCGCCACGGCCGTGCCACTACCGGCCTGATCGCCGACCTGCACGTTTATTTTTGCCACTGTGCCGTCAAATGGTGCTGTGACGTAGTAGTCGGAGAGCGTATCCTTTGCATCTTGCAGAGCATTTTCGCGTTGCGTCACGGAAAGTTGCGATGATTGGACATCGAGCGGGTCCGCACCGCTTTGCAGTTGATCAAGTGACTGAGTTTTTTCCATAATAGTGTAGTTGGCCGAAGTAATATCATTCTCGTCACTCAAAAGGTTCGCACTGTTTGTGTTTATTTGTCCGGTGTATGTCGAGAGGTTCGTTTGAGCACTCGTCAACGCTGACGGAATATTTTTGTTGTACAAAGTGAGTGTGTCCTTTATAAAATTCAAATAGTCGTTGATACTTTTAATAGACGCCGAAATGTCTTGCGTTGTTTTGTATGTTTCTCGCGTCAGTGCATCAACCGTGCTCGAAGCCGCGCTTGCAGGACTGAAGGCTTGATAGTCGGCAAAATTTTGATTGTAGGAACTTCGCGCCTGGGTATAGGCCGCCACAACCGCATCACGCATAACGGTACTGGTGGCGACGTATTGCACAATGAGATCATTGTAGGCTGAAATATTGTCCTGGCCTTTTGAAATATC
>CAYNFW010000053.1:0-4303 GCA_964396805.1 uncultured Candidatus Saccharibacteria bacterium
TAACAACAGTTTTCCAAACTGTGGTAGGGAGTCCGACTCTCCCATCCCGCACAATACAGGAATTTTTTGGTCAAAAATATCTTTTTCTCCTTTGTTGAATTTGAAACTATGGTAGACTTGAAATACTTGAGGCATGAGACAGGGAATACCCTGTGGTCTCTGCCACAGGGTAATTTATTTTTGCCTTTCGGCCCCATTGGGTAAAGGAGGGAAGAGGCGAAGAATATGGCTGTGATATAAACACATTCTTTGCTGTTTGTTATAAGTTTTTGAAATAGGATTGCCGAACTGGTAACCCTATAGACGCACTTTGTTTCGGCACGGTGCGTTTTTCTTGCAAACAAAAATCCCTTGCGGGACTTTTGTAAAATTTAAAATCAGATAAAAATTCTAAGCTGAAACTACTTCACTGCCTCCTTCAGCCCTTTGGCTGCGCGGAATTTTGGCACTTTCATTGCAGGGACGGAGATTGACTCGCCGGTGCGCGGATTACGAGCCATGCGGGCTGCTCGTGTCTTTGTCGAGAAGATGCCGAGGCCTGCGATGGAAACTTCGCCACCTTTTTTCAAGGTATCGACGATAGAATCAATAATCATATCGACAACTTCTTCTGCTTGAACTTTTGTACCACCGAGTTTTTCATGTACTGCGTCGACTATAGATGCTTTGTTCATAATGTTTTGGTTAAAAATATCTAATAATTAAAATTATTTGTATGTTTCGACCAGTTATTTCTATATGCACATTATATACCAACGTTTTTTCAACGCAACATATTGACGTCAAGTTGAAAATATTGTTGACTTTTTAGGTTTATCTTGCAAATTCGATGACGCGTGATTCGCGGATGACGTTCACCTTGATTTCGCCGGGATATTTAAGCTCACTTTCGATGCGTGTAGCGATATCACGTGCCATTTTGCGAGCTTCGAGGTCGGTCACTTCTGCCGGTGTGACAAAAATACGAATTTCGCGGCCGGCTTGGAGTGCATATGCCTTCTCGACACCGGTGAAAGATGTGGCAACGGCTTCAAGGTCGCCGAGACGTTTCAAATAGTTCTCGCGACTATCACTGCGCGCGCCGGGGCGTGAGCCGGAAATAGCGTCGGCGGCTTGAACAATCATTGACTCGAGCGTTTCGTATGGGTATTCCTCGTGATGTGCCTGCATTGCCTTAATTATGGCCTCGTTTGTGCCGAATTTTTGTAAAATGCGTCGGCCGATTTCAACGTGTGAGCCTTGCACCTCATGGTCGAGAGCCTTGCCGATGTCATGCACAAGTGCGCCTGCTTTGGCCACTGCCGAGTCAGCACCGATTTCGTCGGCAATCATGCCGGCGAGGTGGGCCATTTCGACGGAGTGAGCCAAAACGTTTTGACCGTAACTGGTACGGTAGTGGAGGCGTCCAAGAATGGAAATGACGCGCGGATCGAGTCCGAGTACTCCGGTCTCATACACAGCCTCCTCACCTTTTTGTTTGATTGTTTTGTTTATTTCTTCCTCGGCTTTCTGGACGAACTCTTCAATTTTTGCCGGCTGAATGCGTCCGTCGGCGATGAGCTTTTCCAGCGCCATGCGAGCAACTTGTCGGCGAACCGGGTCAAAAGATGAAATAGTAATGGATCCAGGTGTGTCGTCGACAATAACTTCCACACCAGTTACACGCTCAAATGCTTTTATATTTCGGCCTTCCTTGCCAATAATCTTACCTTTTACTTCATCACTGGCGATGGGGACGTGGGTAGTGAGCATATCCGACGAAACGGAGTTGGCCAGGCGTTGAATGGACGTGGCTAGGATAGCTTTGGCCTTTTCCTCAAGTTGCTCCTCACCGTTTTGTTCCAGTTTTTTCATGCGCGCCATGAGATCTTCCTCTGACTGTCGTTCTACTTCGGAAATAACAACTTTTTTGGCGTCGTCATAGGAAAGTCGGGCGATTTTCTGTAATTCGTCCTTTTTCTGTGTTTCGATTTGTTCCGTCTGTTCGCGAATCGACTTGATTTCCTCGATCCGTTTTTTGATTTCCTCAACTTCACGGTCAATATCAACCTGACGATGGTCGAGAAGTTCTTCTTTTTTAATCAAACGATCCTCCGTTTTTTTCTGTTCCTGTTCTTTTTGCTTTGCTTCTGTGCGGGCCTCGCGGAGCATTTCCTCAGCCTTTTTTTCGGCCTCATCGATGATTGCTTTTTCGCGCGCTTGAGCCGCCAACTCCATCTGTTTCAGGTCAAGCTCCATCGAGCCTTTTTTACCAAGCGAAATAATCAGACGCAGATAATACCCGAGTCCTATTCCGACCACTCCGACTGCTCCGAGAAGCAGTAGTACTATTTTTAATGACATATGAAAGGATAACCGCCCTTTTGATGTTGGTTTAGGTCTTCAGTGTGCTGGAAATATGGCTTAGAATAATCATATTTGTTGAAAGCTGTATGTCTAAAGAAAAATCAAAATTGTCGGTCATAAGTTAAACAATAAATGTGTACCACTCTACTGTATATTGTTTAGAGAATTTTGTCTATAATGCCGTACTTTTTGGCCTCCTCGGCTGACATGAAGAAATCACGTTCGATGTCTTTTTCTATTTTTGCAACAGATTGTCCAGTGTTTTTTGCCATCATTTTTGACAAGTTTTCTCGAAGCTTAATGATTTGTTCCGCTCGAATCTTAATGTCAGTTGCTTGAGAATAGCCTACTTCGCCGAGAGGTTGATGAATCATAATTTCTGCATTTGACAATGCAAACCGTTTACCTTTTGTACCGGCGGACAAAAGCCATGCGCCACCGGATGCAGCCATGCCGATGACAATGGTTGAAACGTCATTTTTGATATGGTTAATGGTGTCAATCATGGCTAAAGTTGCAGATACCGATCCACCAGGGGAGTTAATATAGAGTGAAATGTCCTTTTTTGAATCCTCCGATTGGAGAAATAAAAGTTGAGCGATAACGATATTTGCCGTATCGTCGTCAATCGGACCACCGAGGAAAATGATATTTTCACGCAGAAGTCGCGAATAAATGTCGTAGGCACGCTCGCCAAACTGGGACTTTTCTATAACGGTTGGTATTAACATGGTTTTGTATATTAATTGGTTACGTAAGGAGTGTTCTGAGTATATCAAAAAAAAGTTTTTATGCAATCGTGTATTTTTATGGTATAGTATTTTCATTATGAGGCTACAGCGCTTTTACTTGACCACTCCCGTCTCCGGCGCGACCTTTGATGTTACGGACAGAGATTTGGTTCACCAGTGGCGAAGCGTCTTTCGATATAATGTCGGTTCGCAGGTTATTCTTTTTGATGGCTCGGGGACTGACTACGTCTGTGTGATTTCATCCCTGCGTAATCTTGGCGCGACAGTGTCTGTTATTAAAAAAACCCAAACGGCTGATGTGACCACACGGAAAAACATTTGGCTGTGCATGGCGCTTATTAAAAAAGATAACTTTGAGCTCGTGGTGCAAAAAGCAACCGAGCTTGGAGTGTCGCATATCGTGCCAATACTCTGCGAGCATAGTGAAAAGAAAAACGTGCGACGGGATCGCTTGCAAAAAATTATTGTGGAGGCTTCCGAGCAGTCTGGCAGGGGAGACATTCCGGAAATTTGCGATGCAACCACTATCGCTCTCATATTGCAAGCCGGACAATTACCGCAAGAAAAAATTGTTTTTCATCCGGCGGGAAAAGAGGCCGGCTTGTCTTTTGAACAATGGCGAGCAAGCACGACAGCGATGTCCGTGGCCGTGTTTATTGGTCCGGAGGGCGGATTTTCAGATAAAGAAATCGCTCAGTTCAAAACATTCAATATTCCCGTTCTTTCGCTTGGCACCCAAATTCTTCGCGCTGAAACGGCGGGTATCGCGGTGGCCAGTCTATTGTTGCTGTAATTGTGCTCTATATCTCGGCCAAAATTTTTTCAATGTCGGCAAGACCGATCGGTTTGGTGAGATGATAATCAAAACCCGCCTGCTTTGCTTTGCGTTTGTCTTCATCTTGCCCGTATCCGGTCAAAGCGACCAAGACGAGATCGTGCCGCACATCCTGTCGAATGTGTTCCGCTACTTCATATCCGTTCATAATGGGTAACCCGATGTCCAGTATGACAACATTCGGATGAGTACGTTGTATCGTTTGTATGACAGACATCGCATCGTTTATTTCCGTAACGGTGTGTCCTCTATACCGAAGCAATTCCGCAAGGCCGTGAGCCGCCGCATGGTTATCGTCAACAACCATAATGCTGAACTTTTTTTCAAGCACTTTGTTGACTATATCGCCAACTGTCTCAGAAACCTGGGT
>CAYNFW010000054.1:0-4135 GCA_964396805.1 uncultured Candidatus Saccharibacteria bacterium
GCATCTTGTGTGCAATTTGGAACCCCATTTGAATCTTTCAATGTTGTGCATGGCAACGGAGCAAGCGGAGTATATGCCGGTTGTTGAGCATGCACTATGGCGACACTAAACACTCCAAACAATCCTGTTGTGACGAGAGTGCCGAGAACCAGTGTATATATCGAGGTGCGCTTCATTGTATTTGTATATTAAAAACTTCCGATCGTGCCTGTCTGGGTTTGTGTTTTGCCAAATATTAAATTGAACGCATATTGTGCAGACTGTAAAATTTGGTTTGTGTTTGTCACGGACAGAGAAATGTTTGAGGTGCCGACAACACCATCAGGCTCGCGGAAGACACGTGTGGTCTGTGTGGTGTCGCTGTCTATGGAGTTTCCATTAATACTCCAGTTATATGTCAAAGAGGTATCATGCGAGTCTGTTGTGCCAAAGAAATATGGTTCGCCGATGACGTTTATTTCCCTCGAACTAGAAAGAATAGCACCATCAGCCAGCACTTTTTGAAACTGTATGCCGTATAGTGGATTTTTCTCATACATAAGCACCATCGGGTCGGTTGGTGCCACTACCGTTTCTGCCGAACCGACTGCGTTTGTGTTTGGGGATGTCACTTGTACTTGGATATCGAGCGGGCGTGAGATAATAGATGACTGCACGGTGTACGTGTATTTTCCATAGCCGGAGAAGTCCCCTACTACTGTGCCGTTGCGTGTCCATGTGTAGATGAGATTTTGGGGAGGAATTTCTGCGCCGTTTGCGTCAGAAAAGTGAGGCAGAGCGATGAACTCGATGACATCCTGGTGGCTAAACAGTGTTTTGCCTTTATAAAATGGCGGAGTGTAGCCAGTGGCCTGCCAAATCATATCAACGGTTGTCGGCCTAATATCATAGGATTTTGTTATCGTTTCGCCCTGGTTTGTGAGGATAACAATACTAACGGCCGTGTCTGTTCCGGATGGTCCAACTGCAAAAGAAAGTGTTTTATCACCCTTGCCGGAGTCAATTTTTTTACCTCCCAACATCCAAGTGATAGTCGCGGCGTTCAAGTCGGTGCTATAGCTCGAAAGCGTAATAGTGACGGTCTGGTTTGGTTGCGGTGTCGATGGAGAAATATCCACATTTATAGATGTCGGCAGTGGCGTATCAAATTGCGCGTGTACAACATATGTATCACAAAAAAACATTCCAAAAACGATACTGCTGACGATAAAACTAAATAAAGAAAAGCGCTTCATTGATATAATAATATCATACTACACAAATACAAGGTGTGTATAAATATCCCCTATGTGGATGAGTTATCCGAGTCTTTTTTATATGTATCCTTGATTTTTTGAATGGCTTCAAGACTTCTACGCTCCCTTTGCCTCTCTTCAAACTCGTGACGTTCTTTTTGTATTTTTTCAACCATTTTATTTTGTCTTTCCATGCTTTCTTCCATCCATGATTTTTTTGGAGTTGTCGGGATGTTTCGATTTTCCCCTGCATTTTGTGCGGTTTGGGGTTTGTTTTCAGGTTGCAGTGGTTGTGTGGTGACAACACTTTCTACACTTGGTTCGGGTCTATTTTTAGCACGCAAACCGACTCCATTTTCTGCCGGTTGTCTACCAAACTGTCTGCCAGGCGCCTGTTGAGAAGATTGAACCGGTTGTCTGTTTTGTACCATTCGGCCGTATTGTGTCGGAGGCGGCATCGGGCGTCCGTTCCTATTCTGTGTGGTTTCAACAGTTTTTCCGTATGTAACCGTCACACCCTGATTACCCCTTTGTCGCATTTGAGCCACTCGCATAGCCGTTTGCCCCATCGGAATCTTCGCCGCAGCGTCTATAAGCGCATCCTCCGCCTTCGCGAGATATTTATTGTACAATCCGTCGAGAAACCAGAAATCAAATACACCGTCACTAACCAATCCGATAAGCCATGTCGCCACTATACTGGCAATACGTTTGTTATTCTTCATGTCTTGACCGCGCATATGCAAATAGAAAGGAAAAGCCATAGCAATAAAACTGTCTATAAACGGGTCGATAAATTCACCGATGCCGGTGAAGTCGAGGAGTATCATCGTCAAATCAGCAGTCGCCAAAGCACCAATAACCAACCACCACTCAGTGTTGCTTATCTTTGATTTTTGTTTCGACAGCTCTCCTGTTGCTACTCGCCGTCGTAGTTCTTCTGCTAAAAGTGCATCTGCCATACACACAGTATAACACGAGGGTACTTCCATTTTCTAATCAGGAGTACCTTCAAGAAAATTTGGTCGTACTACGCCTGTTCGCTTTGTTCGAGTTCCTGCTTGGCCTTTTTAATGGAGAGAATTTGGGATGGGTCGCTCGTAATGATTTGATCCTCGGTGTAGCTGGCAATGACTTTGATAGCAACGTGTTTGAGACCCGCGAAGAAAATGCCCTCCCCCACATCTGACTCGAGCAGAAGATATTTTTCCTCGTCGGTCAATTGGAAGACTTGCTGGAGGCGGTCGATTGACGATGTTGACTGTTTGAGCAATATTTGAATTGACGAGTTTTGGACAATCGGCGCGCCGTATTCCGATTTCATAAAGTCGTCGACGTCTTGAGTGATGGTTGCCAGTCCGAGGTAGTACTTTCGTCCACGTTTTGCAAGGGATAGTAGGAAAGACGCGGTGTCGGGCGATTTCATCATCCACCAGGCTTCGTCGATGACCAGTAGGCGCTTCTTCAGTTTTTTGCGGATCATATTCCATATATAGTGCATGACAATGTACATTGCGATCGGCTTCAGCTCGTCTTCCATGTCGCGTAGAGAAAAGACCACAAACTTTTTATTTATGTCTATGTTCGACGGTCGATTGATGAACACTGCCCACGTTCCGCGGGTATATTTGGTCAAGCGTTGTGCCAAGGACTCCCCTCCCTCCATACCAGAGAGCACCAGCTCAAAGTCAGACATAAGTGGCGGTTCGACATCTTTAAAATCTGAGTCCGCAGTAATGTCTTTGAGCGCGTATGTTTCGGTAATGGCCCGGTCGATGATCGCGTCTTCCTCTGCCGTTAAACCACCCATCATGATGCGGAAAAGTCCGACGAGGTTGATGATATTACTGCGCAAAACGCTCGAAAAAGACTCATCCTCCGCCGGTTTCGGCAACTCGAACGGGTTGATATGGTGTTCCGAGTTGAGTGAAATGTTAAAATATCGCCCGCCGACGGCATCGGCAAGGTATTCGTATTCTTTTTCCGGGTCCATAACGATGACGTCAACATCGAACATCAGAGTACGTAGTATTTCGAGTTTTGTCAAGTACGATTTTCCAGAACCCGACTTGGCGAATGTGATACTGTTGTAGTTTTCGAGAGAAAAACGGTCAAACAGGACGAGAGACGAGTTGTGACGGTTGATGCCGTAGAGAATTCCCTTGTCGGAGGTTAAGTCAAAAGAAATGAACGGAAAAAGGGACGACAAAGGTGACGAATTAAGCTTGCTGAAAACTTGCATCTGGTCGGTGCCGATAGGCAGAGTGGTTTTGAAGGCTTGTTCCTGCTGGAAGAGTGCCGGTTTGATATATACGAGCTTCGATTCGAGAATCGATTTTATTTCCGACTCGATTTTGTCAAGCGCCGCGTCGTTGTCACCATAAATAGTAAGGTACAAACCGACATCAAAAAGCTTTTCCTGCGCCTGTTGGAGTTGGTCGCGCAAGTTTTCGAGATCCTGGTATGCCGTGTCGAGCATCGGATTGCGGACAAGGCCTTTTGCCTCGCGGGTGTTGATTTGACTTTGCACTTCAGCAACTTTTTTCTGGAATGTGCGCAGGACTTCAGCTGTCTCGATTGGTTGAATAAAGATTGAGACGTCAAAAATCTTGTCCAGGTTTATAATCGGCGCAAACCAGCCCTCGGAGAGGAAACGCGGATATGAAATGACGAAAAAACTGCGCAATACTTTCTCACCGAGGTTGATGGACTTCGGTGTGACTTTGAGTGCACTCGGCGCAATGATATCTTTGAGCTCGAGTGTCCCGGCCTCGTAGATTTCGTTCGGCAAAATCGAACTAATTTCCGGTGCTTTTTTTGGTTTTAAAAAATCAAACAGTCCCATGTGTTTTATTATAAACTAAAAAATACTGCGTGCCCACATCCCTTTTTTACTTTTC
>CAYNFW010000055.1:0-4104 GCA_964396805.1 uncultured Candidatus Saccharibacteria bacterium
CCCCCCCCCCCCCCCCCCCCCCCCCACCCACCCCCCCCCCCCCCACACCCCCCCCCCCCCCCTCCCCCCCGCCCGGCGACATCGGAGACAATTTGTTTCATAGTATTTGCAGTATATCAAATTTATTTGACGCGTGGAAAGAGTTTAAAAAGGGAAAGTTAAAACGGAAAGATATAGGCAAATTTGAACTTCGTCTAGAAGATACTATTTTTCAGCTACATGAAGAATTAATTTCTGGGAAATATGTGCATAGTTTGTATGCAGATTTTTATACATACGATCCGAAGAGACGCCATATACATAAAGCAATGGTTTGTGATCGAATATTACATCAGGCGATATTCAGAGTTTTATATCCTATTTTTGATAAACACTTTGTATATGATTCGTATTCGTCACGTAATAATCACGGAACTCATTTGGGGGTTGAACGTGCATACAAGGCATGCAGAAAAGTAAGTAAAAATTGGAGTAGAAAAATGTGGGTTTTAAAATGTGATGTGAGAAAGTTTTTTGATTCGATTGATCATGACATGTTGCGAAGATTAATTGAGAAGAAAGTGGTATGTTCCGATACGATGCGACTTATTGATTTGCTTTTTAAGAGTTTTGAAAAAGAAAAAGGTAAAGGTTTACCGCTTGGTAATGTCACGAGTCAACTGTTTGCCAATATCTATTTAAACGAACTTGATCAATTCTCAAAACATGCGTTAAAAGCAAAATATTATTTTCGATATTGCGATGATTTTATAATTCTTTCTGAAGATCAAAACTGGCTCATTGAAATTATGGAAAAAATCAAGGTGTTTCTTCATGTCGAATTACTGCTTGATTTGCATCCTCACAAAGTTGAAATTCGCTCTATTAAACAAGGGATTGATTTTCTTGGGTATGTGATTTTACCTTATATGATTGTACTACGGACACGGACGAAGAGGAGAATTATGAGAAAAATTAAAATATTATTGGGACAAGTGAATAAAGGTCTTGTTTCCGAAACGATATTTCACAATAGTATTTTTTCCTATCTTGGCTTGCTTTCGCACTGTCGCGAGAGAAAACTGGAAAGCTATCTCAAACGGTTTTTATATAAATAATTTTGCATCCCGCCATTCATCGAGGTATACTGGGAAGGATGATCTACTTCGACAAGGTTTCCAAAATTTATCCCGATAACTCCGTGGCGCTTGAGGATGTGTCGTTCTCGATTGAACCGAAGGAGTTTGTGTCTATCGTCGGACATTCCGGCGCGGGCAAAACGACGCTCATCAAAATGTTTCTCGGTGAAGAACGCCCGACCGACGGCAGGATTTTTTTTGAGTCGCTCGACATTCACACTCTCGGCAAAAAGGAGATTAATGATTTTCGGCGCAAGGTCGGCGTGGTATTTCAAGATTTTCGTCTTATTCCAAATAAAAATATTTACGAAAATATCGCCTTCGCTATGGAGGCGGCTGGTCGCACTGACGAAGACATTGAGGCTGACGTACCGCACGTGCTTGACTTGGTGGATCTCGGGCGAAAAATTTGGAATTTCCCCGGCGAGCTGTCGGGCGGGGAGAAACAGCGTGTGGCCATCGCCCGAGCCATCGTCAACCAGCCTGACGTCATTATTGCCGATGAGCCGACCGGCAACCTTGACCCGCTTAACACATATGACATCGTCCAAATTTTGAAAAAAATAAACGATCTCGGCACGACAGTCATCCTCACCACGCATAACAAAGGCGTCATCGATTCTCTGCAGAAGCGCGTGCTGACGATGGAGAACGGAAAAATAATACGCGATGATAAAGAAGGTAAGTACGTGATATAGTTAGACTAGCAAAAAACACACCATGTGGATTACAATAAAAAGAGTAGTGCGTTCGGGATTTTTTAACTTTTGGCGAAATGGTTTCGTGTCACTTTCGTCTATTCTCGTCATGGTTGTCACACTTTTCGTTATCGGCTCGATTATTTTTGCCGGAGCGATATTCCGCACAACATTGCAGTCTATTCAGGATAAAGTCGATATCAATGTGTACTTTATACAGGGTGCCAATGAATCTGATATTTTAAAAATGAAGAAAGATTTGGAAGGTTTGCCTGAAGTCGAAAACGTTGAATATATGAATTCGGATGAAGTCGCAGCGGCATTCAAAACGCGTCATCAAAATGACCAAACAACATTGGGTATTTTTGATGAACTTGGCTATAACCCACTTGGTGCCGAACTCAATGTCAAAGCAAAAGATCCATCGCAATATCAAGGCATCGCGGATTTCTTGAACAGTCAGACCCAGTCAGACGGTTCAACCATTATTGATAATATTAATTATTACGAAAACAAAGCCTCGATTGACCATCTTACGCAGATTATCACGTCCGCCAATCGCCTCGGGTTTGCTCTTACTATTTTCCTGGTTATCATTTCCATTCTCATCACCTTCAACACCTTGCGACTAGTCATCTATATGTCTCGCGATGAGATTTCGGTTATGCGTCTCGTCGGTGCCTCGACCGGCTACATCCGCGCGCCATTTTTCGTGGCTGGTGCGCTGTACGGTTTTGTCTCCGGTATCGTCACACTTGTTCTTTTCTATCCTCTGACTCTCTGGCTTGGCAGGACGACCGAGAGCTTTTTTGTCGGACTGAACGTTTTTCAGTATTACACAGCTAATTTTGGTGAAATTTTCCTCGTTATCGTCCTTTCTGGCGTGGCAATCGGCTCAATTTCCAGCTTTTTGGCTGTTCGCAAGTATCTGAACGTCTAAAAACGCCAAAAATTTGTATCTCTTTCCCACTTGCAGTATACTGACTATTACCAGTTAACTTGAGCTCGAAATGGCCAAAAAAAACCACAAGTATATTTTTGTTATTGGCGGAGTAATGTCAGGTGTCGGAAAGGGAATCGCGTCATCGAGCATCGGAAAAATTCTTCAGAGCAAAGGCTTCACGGTCAACCCCATCAAGGTTGATCCGTATTTGAATGTGGACGCAGGCAACATGAACCCGACGGAGCACGGTGAGGTGTTCGTGCTCGACTCCGGACTCGAGACCGACCAGGACATGGGTAACTACGAGCGTTTTTTGGAAACGGATTTGGGCAGTGACGACTACATGACTTCCGGCATGATATACAAGCATGTTATCGACAAGGAACGCGCACTCGGATACCGCGGCAAATGTATCGAGGCTATTCCACACATTACCGACGAGATTATTCGCCGATGGAAAAATTCGGCAGAGAGCCATTCGTCCGATGTCTCACTTATCGAAATCGGCGGCACTATCGGCGACTATCAAAACATTCTGTTTATCGAGGCTTCGCGCATTTTGAAAGTCAGACATCAGCAGGATGTTATGTTTATTATGGTGTCATACCTGCCGATTCCCGGGTCGCTTGGTGAAATGAAAACTCGTCCGACTCAAAACGCAGTGCGTCAACTTAACTCATATGGTGTCCAGCCGGATGTCATCATTGCACGCAGTGTTCTGCCACTCGATCACAAACGCAAGGAAAAAATAGCCATGTCATGTGCTTTACCCGCCGAAAATGTGATCTCCGCGCCGGATATAAAAAGCGTGTACGATATTCCACTTAATTTTGAAAAAGACAAAATCAGTTCTGTTATCATGAAAACGCTTCACATGCGTACGAAGGCGCACAACGGCGAGCTCAAAGAATGGGCGCAGTTTGTGAAGAAGTCCAAGAACACCAAAAAAGAATTAAAAATCGCCGTGGTTGGAAAATATTTCGACACCGGCGACTTTGTGCTTTCCGACGCGTACGTGTCTGTTATTGAAGCGGTCAAATTTTCGTCGTACTGGAACGGCGCACATACGAGCTTGACGTGGATAAACTCCAAGGACTATGAAGCCGATCCAAAAAAAGTGTCCGAGCTCAAAGCCTATGACGGCATCATTGTGCCGGGCGGATTCGGCGAGTCGGGCATCTAGGGAGTGATTATGGCCATCGAGTACGCTCGCACGCACAAAATTCCGTACCTCGGTCTCTGCTATGGCATGCAACTGGCGGTCATCGAATATTGTCGCAATGTGTTGGGTTGGAAAGACGCACACACCGCCGAGATTAACCCGAAATCCTCGCATGTGGTCATC
>CAYNFW010000056.1:0-4072 GCA_964396805.1 uncultured Candidatus Saccharibacteria bacterium
GCTCTCTCGTGTGCCCCGCGCTCGATAGCTGTTGTTTTCTACGTGTTTGCGAGATGTGCCGGAAAGGTATGTTACTGTAGTTTTGATATCAAAATTTGTGCTATACTATATCTTTCATATGGCAAACTTCTTTTCCAAATTGTTCGGTAAGCAAAGCTAGAGCGTCCTCGGCATCGACATCGGCTCATCGTCCATAAAAGTAGTACAACTGAAGCGCAAAAACGGTCGGGCTATTCTCGAAACGTACGGTGAGTTAGCGCTTGGTCCGTATGCCGGCGTGAGCGTCGGCCAAGCCACCAACCTCTCGACCGAAAAAATTGTCGAAGCACTTGGCGACTTGCTTAACGAAAAAGAAGTGAACGTGACCACGCGCACTTGTGGCATTGCCATTCCGTTTGCTTCCAGCCTCATGTCGGTTATCGGTATGCCACAGGTGCCGGTCAAACAGCTTGCCCAAATGGTGCCGATTGAAGCACGAAAATACATTCCTGTGCCAATCAGTGAGGTGACACTCGACTGGTCGGTTATTCCAAAAGACGAAAATCCTGAATCCACTGCTGAACCGCATCTCGACGCGGAAGGCAAGCCTCTGTCGCCAAAAATCGAAGTGCTCATCGTCGCCTTGCACAACGACACCGTCTCCCGGTACAAGGAAATCGTGGCCAAAAGCGCGCTCAACGCCAGCTTTTTCGAAATTGAAATTTTTTCCACTATGCGCTCGATACTCGACCAAGAAACGACGCCGGTGATGATCGTCGATATGGGAGCAACATCGACAAAACTGTACATTGTCGAGCGGGGGATTTTGCGCGGTTCGCACACCATTAACCGCGGATCATATGCCGTGACCACTACGCTCTCAAAGTCGCTTGGTATTTCCATGATTGACGCCGAGGTGATGAAGCGCGACAAAGGTTTGCTCGGTGTGGCCAATGGTATCGGTATAAAAGACATTATCACCACGACACTCGACTATGTGTTTTCCGAGGCAAACCATATCGTGCTCGAGTACGAGAAGCAATATAATAAAAACATCGGTAAAATTTTCCTGGTCGGTGGCGGCAGTGCCCTCAAAGGCATGGTGGATCTTGCTAAAAAAGGTTTTCAAACTGACGTTGTCGGCGGTGATCCGTTTTCAAAAGTTGTGGCACCTGCTTTTCTCGAACAAATTCTCCGAGACACCGGTCCGGAGTTTGCCGTTGCCGTTGGCGTTGCATTACGCAGACTGCAGGAGATGGCATAGATATTTTTTAATTGTCGGTCTTCATAATTTGTGCATAACTTGTAGTGTTTTCTTTTTGTATGATGTACAATTATACACAAGAGTATGGAACCTAAATTTCAAACATCGTTCATTCCACAGAAACCGATTGCTGGTGGCACGTCCGTCATGCCACAGTCAAACGCGTCTTCTGGTTTTGGGTCTTCGCAGATGTCCAAGACTATAAATATTTTCAATACTGTCGCCACGGTTGCATTCGTGTTGACCGTATTGGCCTGCGGAGGATTGTTTGCATACAAGCAATACATGGCCAGTCAAATCGCCCAGGAGAGTGCCTCATTGACGGCCGCCCGAAGCACGTTTGATTTTGGCACCATTCAAAATCTGATTACCATCAGTTCTCGCGTAACAGATGTGACCACGTTACTCAACACCCACGTGGCAGTTTCCGAGCTGTTCAACCTTTTACAGTCATTAACCGTTCAGAAGGTCACGTTTACCAGTTTTTCGTACACAAAAAAGCCCGGTGAGCTTGATGTTTCTCTGACCGGTGAGTCGCAAGGATACGATGTGTTGGCCGCTCAAGCCAATATTTTTGCCGATAACTCGTACATACAAAACCCGGTTTTCTCTGATTTTGATTTGGCTCAAAATGGCGACGTGACCTTCAAGCTTACAATGACCATCGACCCGACACTCATATCGTACAAACAAGCAATGGCCGCACTCTACGCTTCAAATCCCGTTCCGACACCTGCACTGGCCACATCGACCGCCACAACCACCACACAATAATATGAAATCTTTCATCCCATTCATCGTTATCGGCATCTGTATCGCACTATATTATGTGTATATGGGTCCGACATACAGCACCATTTCCGATTTACAGACGCAGAAATCCGGCTATGTCGCGGCACTTGCCAATATTGATCAATTAAAAACACATCGCGATGCTATTCTTGCACAGTACAACTCCATCGCACCTGGTGATATCGCCAAACTTGAGAAGGTTGTTCCGGACACGACAAACAGTGTCGATGTCGTTAGCAATATCAACGCCATTGCCGCACAGTACGGTATGACCATTCGTCAAGTCAAAATTACCCAGAGCCAAACGGTGACGCGTACCGCAGTGGATGCCGCCGCGGCTCCGCAAAGTCCGTTTCAAACGTCAACCGTCAGCTTTTCGGTGTCGGGTCCGTACCCGCAGTTTATATTGTTCCTAAAGGATCTTGAGTCGAACGTTCACTTGTTCGATGTCAACAGTTTGAATATTGCTCTGAACCAAAAGCTGTCGACAGCGGGTGTGTTTGACTACAGCGTCGGACTTTATACATATTCTTTACATTAAACCCATGACACCATTCAAAAAATTATTTTTCGGCGGTATCGTTGCACTGATTTTGGGCATCTGTGCCTATGCGGTGCTACAGCATGCTTCGGTCGTTCACGCCGATACGTCGACAGATAGTACTGACGCCACATCGACCTCAGTCGACCAGGACATCGTAGATCTGCTCAACTCTTTCCAAACCGTGTCCATTGACCCGTCGCTTTTTGCCACTCCGTTGTTCCAAAGTCTCCGCGATTTTGGTTCGGTCATACCAACAGAAGTGCCGGGTAGAGCCAATCCGTTCGCACCGATAGGTAGCGATACGATGGCTACTCCTTTGTCCGGGACATCAAAAACAAAAACACAATAGGTTTTAGCAAACACTATGGATATCGTCCGCATACTCACTGATAAAAATCTTGTCACTCAAGATCAGATTAAAAAAGCTCAACAGGATGTTGAGGCGCTTGGCCTTACCATCGAACAGGCTTTGTTGAAGCAAGGCGTGTCACCGCACGACCTTTTACAGGCGCAAGGCGAGTATCTCGAGATTCCGACTCGCTCGCTTGATGGCTATGATGTGCCATCAAAAGTGCTCGAGTATATTCCGCAGGAGTCGGCTGAACATTACCGTTTTGTGCCGATTGCGGTGACTGACGGAGTGTTGGAAGTCGGTATGACTGATCCGGACGACATCTCCGCTCGTGATGCGCTCAATTTTATTTCGTCCAAAACCGGTTTGCCATTCAAAATTTTTCTCATATCGGAAAATGATTTTGGTAAAGTGCTCGGTCTCTACAGGGGATTGACCAGTGAAGTGGGCAAGGCGCTTGACGAACTTGAAACGGAGTTGAAAGTTGAAACCAAACCGGGAAGCAAAGATAAGACATCCGAGTCAAACGCAGATAAGGAAGACATGTCCACGGAGACGCATTTGGCCGAAGACGCGCCAGTGACGAAAATTGTGGCGACCATTTTGCGATATGCCACCGACGGCAACGCATCCGATATTCACATCGAGCCGTGGCGTGACTCGGTCAAGGTTCGTTTTCGTGTCGATGGCGTGATGAATACCTCGCTTGTCCTGCCGTTCAAGGTGCATTCGGCCGTAGTCGCCCGCATCAAAGTCCTTTCGAACATGCGTCTTGACGAAAAACGCAAACCGCAGGACGGCCGTTTCAGTGCCCGCATCGAAGGACGCAAAATCGACTTCCGTGTTTCAACATTTCCGACCTATTTCGGTGAAAAAGTTGTGATGCGACTTCTCGACCAGGAGAAAGGCGTGAAAAAACTCGACGCGCTCGGCATGTCGGCAAGAAATCTGGCCATGGTGCAGGCCGCCATAGAAAAACCATACGGACTGATACTTATCTCCGGTCCGACCGGCTCCGGAAAGTCAACCACTCTCTACTCAATGCTGAACCAAATCGATCGCGAACACCAGAACGTGCTCTCTCTCGAGGATCCCATCGAGTACAACATCGAGGGCATGTCCCAGTCCCAAGTTAAACCGG
>CAYNFW010000057.1:0-4065 GCA_964396805.1 uncultured Candidatus Saccharibacteria bacterium
GACCATTACCAGGTTAATTTGCCGAGGGAGTGCAAAGATGGGTGGGCGCATACATAAACTTGCGAAAAAATGACTACTGTGCTAGTATATTGTCAATGCTTACAAAAACGAAGAAAGCCAATATTATGAAGGACGTACAGGTACATGAGACCGATACAGGCTCTCCGGAAGTGCAAATCGCCATTTTGAGCCGTCGTATTGACGAGCTCGCATTGCATTTGAAGAAAAATGCCAAGGACAACCATTCCCGACGCGGACTTTTGTCTATGGTTGCCGATCGCAAAGCGCACATGAAATACCTCGAAAAGAAAAATCCACGACGTTACAACGCACTCGTCAAAAAACTCGGTCTGAAGAAATAACCACAACCAACAAGCTTTCCGGCTTGTTTTTTGGTATACTATACTACGTCATGCCACATTTTAATAACAGCCTTGATGTCCAGGGCGAAACTAATTTTTAATACAACACAATGTCAGTTATAAAACACAAAAATCAGAGGGTTGGAATATTTATCGACACGCAGAATTTATATCATTGCGCCAAAAATCTATACGGGGCGCGAGTTAATTTTGACCAGGTGGTCAAGGACGGGCTGTCCGGAAGACTACTTACTCGCGCAGTGGCATATGTCATCACCACGGAAAGTGGGGAAGAGAGAAGCTTCTTCGAGGCACTCGGCAAGATGGGAATTGAAACGAAAACAAAAAATTTGCAGATTTTTTCCGGCGGAGCAAAAAAAGCGGATTGGGATGTGGGCTTGGCAGTTGACGCTATTAAACTGGCGCCAAAACTGGATGCTATTATTCTGGTCACGGGAGACGGGGACTTCGTGCCACTCGTGGAATTTCTCAAAAACGGCGGATGTCAGGTGGAGGTGATGTCTTTCGGAAAAGCAACATCGGCAAAACTTATAGAAACCTGTGACGATTTCATTGACCTTGATGATAACCCGCAAAAATATTTGATCGGCTACGGCAAACGTGCTCCGCGTCGACCTCTACCGAGAAAAGATACGAACTAATCTATTTCTTATTTACCCATATTTGATAGAATAAGTGGGATGAATCCTGAAAACAAAACAAATTCTGTTTCATTACAGGACGCGGTCGCCAAAATGACTGGAGAAAATTCTGCCAGCACTTCCGTGCCCGGAGAAACACGACCAAGTTCGATCAAACAACCGCAAAATAGTCCACTCAAGTCACTCCGTACATATCAAGGTGATATCGAGGCGGTGGTCGGCAAGGAAAAGACTTCCGTTGTCAGTATCGCTTTGGCAGAACAAAAAAGAGAAGTTGAACGTCCGGAAATACGCAACGAGCCGGAGCCTCCGCAAATCAGTTTCTTTGCCGAACTGCGAAACAAATCTTTTGTTACGGCGGGAATCGGGCTGGTGATTTTTGGCATTGTAATTATCGCCACAGTATACGTGATCAACTATTTTAACAAACCGACTATGGTGACACAAAACGCGTCTCTCATCACTTTCAACAAGCAAATACCTGTCGCTGTTGCCAGCTCAACGCGTTCGGCAGTAATGGGTGCACTTCGCTCTGATATCCAATCATTCTCAATGCCGATCAATTCGGTTTTGTATCTCAAACCCGACGTAGACAGCCAAACATTTCTCAGTGTACTCACTCCGGATGTCCCGCCCATTCTACTGAGATCGCTAAACGGACAATATATGGTCGGGGCATATGTCTTCGATAAGAACGAGCCATTCATTCTTTTAACCACGACAGATTACAGCAGTGCGTTCACCGGCATGCTTTCGTGGGAGACAACTATGCCTCAAGATTTTTCGGGATTGTTTTCCATTCCGATAAACACCGGCACCTCGACGCCGTACATTTTCACAGACGAAGCCTTGTCGAATAAAGATACACGCATAATAAAAGATGAGAATGGCGCGACGGTGCTTTTGTATTCTTTCTTGGATAAAAACACCCTGCTTATCACTACAAACGAGCAAATTTTCAACGCTCTACTCGGCAAGTTCATCACTGGCAAGCTTGTTCGATAGGGAAGAGTTGGCGGTTGCGCAACTGACTGATTTTAGTATACTTACGATATGAAAATAGACACACAACATTTTAAAGAATTACTGGAAAAGGAGAAGGTGAAACTCGAATCAGAACTTAAAACCGTCGGCAGAGAAAATCCGGCTGTGGATGGCGATTGGCAGGTAAAGGGTGAAGCAAATGAGCGCGACCGTGCGGACGAGACGGAAGTGGCGGACAGCCTCGAGTCACTCGAAGAAAATACGGCCATCGTGGCACAACTTGAAACACAATTGAACCAGGTGATGAAAGCTTTGCAGAAAATTGCGGATGATTCATATGGCTTCTGTGAAATCGGCGGGGAAGAAATAGAGGCGGACAGACTCGAAGCAACTCCGTCGGCGACCACATGCAAGGCACATATGGAATAACACTTCAATGGCTGTCTCAAAAATCTACAGCGCGCAAACAACTTTACTCAACGCACAAATTATTGATATTGAAATAGATCTATCTAAAGGCTTACATGCGTTTGCCGTCGTCGGGCTTGCCAACAAGTCAGTCGAGGAATCTAAAGACAGGGTATCGGCAGCCATAAAAAACTCAGGCTTCAAATCACCGAAAAATAAAAATCAAAAAATAGTGGTCTCTCTGGCTCCGGCCGACGTCAAAAAAGAGGGGCCACTTTTTGATTTACCGATCGCTGTCGGATACCTGATTGCATCGGATGACATCGCGGCGGATGTAAGAAAAAGATTGTTCGTTGGAGAATTGTCGCTCGACGGGGAACTGCGTCCGATTAAGGGTGCATTGCCGATTGCACAAAAAGCGAAAAAGGATGGGTTCGCCGAAATCTTTTTACCGCTACAAAACGCCGAGGAAGCATCGAATATCGAGGGTATAGCGGTTTATGGCGCGGAGACGCTCATGCAAATTTTGCAACACATCAACACAAAAAAAAGAAAAGAAAACGGGGATGGTGAGGAAAAAATAAATATCATTCCAAAAGAAATTCCCGTCTTCAAATCAACGAAGAGACAATCCATGGTCAAACAAATCGACGTTGATTTTGCCGACGTCAAAGGTCAAGAATCTGCCAAACGAGGATTGGAAATTGCCGCGGCTGGCGGTCACAACATTATTATGTACGGACCGCCTGGAACAGGGAAGACAATGTTGGCAAAAGCATTCAGACATTTACTCCCGCCATTGTCGTTTGATGAAATGCTTGAGGTCACATCAATTTATTCCATCGGCGGATTATTGTCAGAGGGGTTGATACAAGATCCACCATTTCGCTCTCCTCATCACACCGCTTCGTACGTGTCACTTGTTGGCGGCGGATCGAATTTATTTCCAGGTGAAGTGACGCTGGCACACAAAGGAGTTTTGTTTCTCGACGAATTTCCGGAGTTTGATACGCGTGTAATCGAAACATTGCGGCAACCGCTTGAAGAACGTTCCATTACAGTTTCACGAGCGAGGGGGTCAGTCAAATACCCTGCACATTTTTGTCTTGTTGCGACAATGAATCCATGTCCGTGTGGAAATTACGGCATCGTCGGTAAAGAATGCATCTGCTCAGCACATGATATCGACAGATACAAACGAAAATTGTCCGGACCGATTGTTGATCGCATCGACTTGTGGGTAGAAGTATCCAAAGTTGATCATGAAAAACTGACAGATAAACGGGATGCAAAAGAAGAAACGCGAAATATAAAACCACGAGTCGAGCGAGCGCGAAAAATTCAGGTGGAACGATGGAAAAAAGCGGGGTTGGATATACAAACAAATGCAGAATTGTCAGCCAAGGATTTATCGGCGCATATTGAACTATCTGATAAAGTGAAAAACATTTTGAACATGTCCGCGAAACGTCTCGACTTGTCCGCGCGCGCGTATCATCGAATCATTAAACTTGCGCGAACCATTGCCGACTTAGACGAGAGTGGGGAGATAGAAGAAAATCATATCCTCGAGGCACTGCAGTATCGTCCGAAGAAATATCAAGGATTGTGAAATTCCACTCATCACATTTGTTTCGAGGGGGATTTTT
>CAYNFW010000058.1:0-4008 GCA_964396805.1 uncultured Candidatus Saccharibacteria bacterium
AATACATCATCAGTTTCCAGTTATAGAAACACGAACGGCATATCACCCTCATCAAAATGAACAATAATTGAATTGCGAATTTTGATGAGGGGGCGAGATACTGGCTCATAAGTCTTTTCAGACATCCGTATGCTAGTCTCGCCCATCAGCAGACAAAAATTCTTGAATTCTTGCGAACATTCCCGCTCTAGTCTGCTGAAATAAAAAGAACTGTGTGGGTATGCATGTGCTAGTCCTTTTTAGGACACGATTCCTGTAACCCACACTGACGGACACGCTACTTCTATCTCCTGCGAGAAAGACTTCACTAGTCCATCAAACTTTAAATGTACTGAAGGTAAACAGCGCAAGTAATCCTATGCAGTTTGCGCAAGATAAGCCCGCTCAATTACCCTCATCAAATTATATAAATGTTTTACATAGATTGATGAAGGGGCGAGATACGGTAGATGGAGTTTTTACAAACACCCCACTTCAAATCTCGCCCATCAGCAGACAAAACTTTCTTAATTCTTGCGAATAGATCCAGTCAATTCCACTGAAATTGTAAAAAGAACTACGGGAATAAAATATAAATGCTGGAGCGAACACCTAGTTCTGATTCCTTTCGGAAACGACTCTCCGAGTTCGCTCCCTGCGCACACGTCTTGAAAAGTTATGGAACACGCTTGACCAAGTGCGCAGATGTTATGATTGCGACGGACACGAGCAGATTATTTTTTAGAAAATCCACTTTGAGTCCGTGTTTGCTTACAGCCACAACCTAATCCAATGGATACTTGGAACCAAGTAAGCAAAACTTACGAGGGTAAACTATGATGGAAGTTCTCAATTAAGAAAACAATCATTACAAATTACCCTCATCACCATTCAGAAAAATTCCAAAGGGTGATAAAGGGGCGAGATAGGAGCAAATTAGTCTGTAAAGACATCTTCATTTTAATCTCGCCCGCAGCAGACAATAAGAGTAGAGTTCTTGTGAACACCGACCACCAAGTCTACTGAATATAAATGCTGGAGTGGGTAGTTGATAACTAATCCTTTCGGATACCGGTGTTCTAACCCACTCCTTTTTCCTAGGGTGTAACCTAGCACATCTAAATATATTTGTCAATAGCGTTTTGCTGAAAATAGCCTATAGCATTCCTTTAAAGGATTTATCTAAATTACTCACCACCTTCTCACAACCGAGAAATAATCGCTGTAAACGCTCCGAAGAGAGGTTCTAACTTCGTCCATTGCGCGGAGCATTGAGTATTGATGATGTTCTAAAATTATATTTTATCTCGCCTTTCCGAGTGATGGAATGTATAGCCTTTTTTCAGTGATGCCATGTTCTGCTTGGAGGCTTGAGCCGAGGTACATGAGGTCGTGGCCAAATGTATGAGAAAGGTCGTCGATAACATCATGTATAGATCTCATTTTTTCGAGAGGTTGTGATTCGCCAAACAGGTTAAATTGTTTCTCGTTATCAGGTATGAGTGCACGCAATGTGATGCCGGTGGCACGGTACTGCTCGGTGTGTTTGAACAACATATCAAAATACGGTCGGACAGCGCGCAGGATTTCCTCCGGTGTTGATGTTGGTTGTGCCAGAGAGACTTTTGTACCGCAATATCGAAAATCCTGTGTTTTGATAAAAAAATAAATTTCTCGAGAACGCAAATGATGTCGACGGGCTTTTTCACAGACATGCTCTATGTTTTTTGAAAGGTGAGAAAAAATGTACGATGCATCTCTTGACGGTGGCTTGGTCATGCGACCTTGGCTCGCTGGGAGCGGTTTGAATGTTCTGGTGCAACTCATCGACGTGTAGTCGTCTTTGTCTTCTTCGCGCACGGACATAACCGCTATGCCTCGCAACTCGTGCCAAATTTCCTGGTACGGTTTTGCCATTGTTTCTCGAATCCACCCGGCCGGTTTCTCCACAAAATCAAACGCAGTCACGATGTCGTGTTTTTGTAAAAACATTGCACTACTCGGACCGATACCCCATATGTTGCCCACCCGCACGTTACGAAGAAATTCACTAATATTTTGAAATGGAATAAACGTGAGACCCGACGGCTTTGACCATTTTGACGCTACTTTTGCCAAAACTTTGGTCGGAGCAAGTCCGACTGAAAAAGTGATACCGAGTTCCCTGTCCAAATCTCGTTTTATATGTTCGGCAATTTTTTCGTACGGCTGTCTCTCGCGACCGAGTGGTTGCGTAATGTCGGCAAAACATTCATCGATACTGTATTCCTGTACGACCGTGGCATATCTCCGGACTATGGCGTACATACGTCGTGAATAGAGTGTGTATGTGTGATAGTCGGAAGGCAATATCACTACCTCGGGACATATGCGACGGATTTCGGACATTCGCATGCCCCGGGTAATACCTCGAGCTTTTGCCTCGTATGTCATTGCCGATGCGATACCTCTCTCTGATCCGGTCACTACCGGTTTACCTAAAAGCCACGGGCGACTAGCCACTTCGCACGATGCAAAAAAAGAGTCACCGTCAACGTGTACGATTGCTTTTGGGTATGGAAGTTGCATGGCACGTATACTATTTGTCTAATATTTTCGTATGACAGCTTTTACCACTGCAGTGATTTTCAAATCATATTCGGGATAAATCGGTTTGTATTTTTTATTTGCCGGTTCAAGCCATATTTTGTTTCCGGATTGCCGAAAATATTTCATAGTGAATTCCCCATCGACTTCGGCAATGATGATTTGCCCGTCTTTTGCTTTGTTTGTACGCTCGACGAGCACCATGTCTCCTTCTTTAATATGTGCGTCAATCATCGAATCCCCGTCCACCTCGAGCATGTAGGTTGATTCTTTCTTTTCTATGAGAAATTCATCGAGACTCATAGTGTTTTGTGTGTCTTCCTCCGCCGGGGTCGGAAAACCTGCTTTTACAAGGCCGAGTACGTTGATTTCACCAAATGCTTTCGACGGTATGAGTCGACCAAGATGGTCTTTTGTGACCAAACCGGCATCGACAAGTTTACCCACCAGTCTATATACGGCGTTTTTTGACTTGAATCCAAAAAGTCTCATCATCTCGGAATATGAAGGCATGCGCTTGTGCGACTGATGGAATGCAAGCAATTTTTCTTTGTATGGGTTGTTCATATTATCTGTATGATAGTACAAAAAATGGCGAAAGAATTTTTGAAATAAAACGAGCAAGTTTTTTCCTTCGCAGTTTGCGCATTTGGTCCAGAAGCATTTTGTGTCGTTTGGCATCACGTGCATAACTCTGACCGCGCAGGATTTTTTGGTCGATTTCTTTATTTAGGTTAATGATTTCTTGTTCCACGGCTGTGAGATATTGTATTTGGGTCATATGTGTAAAGTTAGTGATAATAAAATGTTATAAAAGTACGTATGTGAACGAACGTTCACATACGTATAATACACACATCAAAAAAAGCGGTCAAGCTTTTTTACACTTTTTTCGCAACGGAAAACAAAAAACCGGAGAAGTAAACAAGACGTAGGTTATTTCCGATGGACACACCCTGCCCAACAGCACGGTCGGCGCATACCGGATTTTAGTTTTGATAGAGCTTTGCTGATTCTGATGCCTCTTGTCTCCGTTTTTTTGCCGGAGGTAATCCAACATATCCACTCATTTCGCGCCAGCGGAGTGATATAGTTCCACATCGAAAGGACAGCCGGGTTGGAAACAAGGACTGTACGAAAATCTGCCGGCAAACTGTGTACTACTCCGCCGGGGATTTCCTTCCTGGTAATTTTTTTAGTCATAAAATGATCATATCAAATTATACGTACTTATCCACCTTTGCAATACTTCTCAACAAAAGAGGAGTATGATGTAGGCAGAATGAAAGCCCTATGAAGGCTATAAGGAGACTGTCTATGTCGGCGTCAGCATCGTGGTTTCGATTGCGCTCGGACACAGCCACTCCGAGTGAACGAGAGCAGTTGATAGCCGTGAATCCAAAAACTCAATTCTCTTGAGTTAAAGCCATAATTTGATACGAC
>CAYNFW010000059.1:0-3948 GCA_964396805.1 uncultured Candidatus Saccharibacteria bacterium
TGGTGCGTACCACCGATAAGCCACTGGTACGTTCCCCTATTGCCCGGAGCGGTATCAAAGTTTGTGACAACGCCAGCCGAATTCATCAGGCCAATCTGAACATTACCAGAAGCCAACCCTGTAGTGTTCCATGTAATAGCGTGAGTGGAACCGATAAGCCACGCGACACTAAGTGACGGTGATGTCACGACAATACTTGGTTGAGCAATCGGTGGCGTCCCCGTATCAGTCGACGAGCTCGCAGAAGAACAGGTCATCATACCCGTATTCTGACTGTTCGTCGTATTGCAATACGAAAGTGTGTATGTTTGCATGACAGCACGATTACAACCGGGGCTTGCATAGAGTGGAATATCACACTGCGAGATTGTACAAGAATACGACCCGTTTGTATGTGTGCAATATGACGCACCAACGGGCACACCGCAACTGACAGTACTACCGGATGTCAGACACGTTGGCGTAGACGAGATGTTCAGTCCGGAAATTTTGCTATTTTTAACATATACACTGCTTGGATTTGTCGTACCGACAACGTATACCGGTACGGCAACGGCTGAACCGACAGACAATGTCAAAGGATATGTACCATCAGCTAACCCGATAGCGGTGCTTGAGGGAAGCATTGGGCCGTTACTACCTGAGGAGAGCGGTAATGCAAGCGAACCAATATGAACTATATATGCGTCAAACAGAAATGGATCCAGGCCGTTAAAATTGAGATTGGAGTCGCCGGCAATATTATTGATGGAAACCGCACCCACTGCCATTGCCGAGTGAGTCGTCTTGTATGCTTGGATAGTTGAATCAATATTGCTTTGTGTCCAGGTAAACGGCACGCTGTTGCTCAACGCCTGGTGAGTCTGAATACTTTTAATGGTCACTGTGTACGTTCCAGGTAACAAGTGCGATGTCGGTCCGTTACTGCATGTGTACCCATAGACAATATTATTAACTGTTACAGAACCGCACGAAGATGAGTTGGATCCAAGTACCGAGCTGGCACTGTCTCGAGCAAGATATATAGTCGGAAACGCCGCGATGACATCGGAACTGCTGTTTACGGGATATATCATGGCGTAATCGTAAGTTGCCCCGGAAGAAGATGTAAACTCGACATACAAACACGGCGCACCCCATGTGGGACAATCGGCATTTTGCTTATGAAGATTGGGACTGTACCAGTTTATATCGGAAACAAAAGGCGTGTATGAGCCGTGAACCACAAACTGGCTGTCGGTTGCGTTGGTACCGACAAAACCGATATTTGTTCCCGCAGTAGTTACAACCGCGCTTGTGATGGTTGCATCTTGAGCCGCTTGGGCATGCACGACAGCGACTGACAAGGAGAAACAGATCGCAAGCGCCAAAACCGATAATTTTAATTTTGTAGACATAATCATAATATGTGTATTAAATATTTTATAATCCCAAATTGGTCACCGTGATTGAATAATTTCCCGCGGTCAAACCAAGACTGGTCACGTCTGCTGAAATTGCCGACGGATTGCCGGAGGCGTCGAGCGTGACCGAAGATGCGAGCACCGACTGCGAACCGATATTGATTTGATTTTTGCCAGCGACCGGATTGAAGTTTATACCGGTGAGCGTGACAATTTCCTTTCCAGAAGCGTTGATTGTGAAAGACGAGCCGGTGAGTTGAGGAATACCGCCGTTGCCCGCACTACCCGAACCTGAGCCGGTCGAGTTTGTGCCGAGCAGTTGACCGTTCATATACGCGCGCGTTCTAGCACCTACATATCCCGTGCCCGCGGTCAAACCGGCCGGTGTGAGAATGTAGCTGGCGTATTTTTCCTGGTATGCTACCACCGAGTCAAAAACAGTTTGATCAAAAATATTTTGTGTCGCCGTCATTTCGCCGTCGCTGACCAAAACTTGAGTCAAGAGCGTCACCTGACTGCCGGTGTCACCCATTTTCAAATCTGCAGTCAAGATGGCAACGCCGTTCACTGTTTGCGGTGTCGTTGGAATGGTCAATGTCGACAAAATTTGGGATTGAGTTTGAGCTTGGATACTTGAGTTGGTCTGATACTGTTGAAGATACGTCGACTCGAGGTTGTTCATGGCGTCGATGAGCTGACGCTGAGTCGTTGCTGCCGTGCCATCGCCTGGGATAGTTGTTTTGAGACCAATTGGTTGGCCGGGCAATGTTACTCCGCAACCGGTCACACAGCCAGTGCTTGCTGCCGCCTGTACGGTAAAGCCAATGGTACCCTCCGTCACCGCCGTGGCGCTTGTCACGCCAACTTTCCACACTTCCGCCCAGTTACCGATATCAGAGGTCTGCATCGTGCCAGTGAGCATAAAGTTCCCGCTCGCGTCTGTTTTTCCGACAGCGTTTGTGTTGGTATAGTTGCCATTTTGTCCGCCATAGAGCCAGATAGTTGTGTTTGGATATTGCGGAGCAGAGAGAGTCAGTTTCCAATTGTCGCCAACCGTAAAGAGATTCGCGGACGGACCAGTCAAGTTCGTCAGCGTAACCGAGCCGTTCGTCTGAGTATTGCCACCGATATTACCTCCGCCACTGCCACCACCGCTACCTGTACCACCCGATATGACCGGCACAGATACCGACGATATGTTAGCCGCCGTGTTTATTACAGTCGCGAGATAATTTCCAAATGGTAAACTCTGCGGAATATTCACTTCAAAATAGCCGACTGGACGACTGTTTGGATCAAGACCATTATACGCATTTCCATCCCACGGTCCATGCAATGTTCCACCCAAAACGCCGCGAAGATCAATAGTAGTGCCACCGCTTGCAGGAACGAGTTCAAGGACGTTATCCGAGGCATTAGGGCCGAGGTTGGTCGCGTCAATCGTCGAGAAGGTTGTCGTAGACATAGTCATTCCTAAAATAACCGGCTGACTGACCGTGGTCAACGACGGCTCTACCACATACAAAACTCTATTAGATTCTACTCCGCTTCCATTCATCACCGCTACAGAATATCTCCCAACAGACAATGCGGGTGGGTGAAATTGAATTGAGTGAGGTGCAGGGAAATAGTCTGCCTTTGCAGTCAGCGTGCCTCCAGGCGTACTACCTATTGGTATAAACTCAACGGTGTTGGTCGGTGATGCGGTAATACTGAGTCCCGCAGTCGGATCAAGACCCGTACCAAAGAGCTGTATTACCCCTTGTGGCACGGTATTCATTTGGAGTTGAATCTGGTCAATCGGCCAGAAAGCACCGCCTGACAATACGGGAGTGATGTCAGCATGCGCTGTTGGCACACTGAACGCACCGACAAGTCCTACGCACAGAGCGCACAGTACAAAAAAAGAGAGCGCGGTCAAAAATTTTTTCATGTAAAATAAAATTAACTGCTAATGCGAAAAACTGATTGTAAAACGCTATACATAATAGTATACATCATCTCCGTAAGATGTGTACATGGGGAGAATTTTTATATAAAAAGAAAAACCCGCCATACGGCTGACGGGTTGTTTCCGTCGTCGTATTGGCGGGCTACTATTATTCGAACGTACCGCGTAGCTTGTCGCATGACTCTGTTACACTCTCGACTATTATCTTCGGAATACGTTGCCGAAGTACTTTATTTTCGCTGATGAGCTCAGCGTCTTCCTCTCCTAATCCATTTTCCATAAGAAAAGGCAGGAGAAATTTGACGACAAAGTCGTCTTCGAAGTAGGAAGTTGTTTGTTCAGTTATTCCTAAGACTTCAAAAATGACAGGTTGGAGATCCTTCGGTGGCAATGTTACGCCCGTTTCCCACAGAGACCCTAATTTTTGAGCATATGATGGAGCGATATCCAGCCCAGCCTTCATATAAACGGCCTGGACAAAATGCTCACTTCGACTAAAGCCCGCCTTCTTCCGCGCATCTTTTAGATTCATTTTCATCCCTGAACTAAACCTTGAAGTGCAGCAGTCTTGTACAATTGAAATATGAAAACATA
>CAYNFW010000060.1:0-3915 GCA_964396805.1 uncultured Candidatus Saccharibacteria bacterium
GTTGGTGTAAAAGGGTTGCGCACCCGTTTTGTATTCCGCTTCGTTTGCCACAATAATGTCCGGGTACATTTTCTTATCTTTGAGCGCCAGTCGGTATGCCGTACCTTCCGCCGGCGTGGCTTCGAGGTTGTAGAGGTTGCCGGTTTCCTGCTGGTACACAATCAGCCGTTTACGCATGTAGTCGAGCACTTCACTGACAAAGGTGTGGCCGATTTTTCCGCCGATACCCTCGCCAACAAGGTTCAGTGCCGCTTCGTTCATACCGACCAGACCGATAGTGGAGAAATGATTCTTCCAATATTGGCCAAATGATGATTTGATGTTTCGCAAGTAGAATTTGGTATACGGATACAAGTTCGCGTCAGTCAGGCGTTCGAGGATTTTGCGTTTTATCTCCAAACTTTCCTTGGCGATGTCCATTTTGGCGTCGAGTTGCGTGAAAAATTCTTTCTTAGCAACTTTCAAATTTTGTTTTGAATTTTTGTGGCGGGCAAGGTAGGCGATCCTCGGCATGTTGAGTGTCACCACACCAATCGAGCCGGTCAGTGCGTTCGCGCCGAAGAGTCCTCCTCCTCGTCGGTCGAGTTCGTCGAGGTCAAGACGCAGTCGACAGCACATCGAGCGTGTGTCCTCCGGTTTCATGTCGGAGTTCACGAAATTGCTAAAGTACGGTACGCCATATTTGGCGGTGATTTCCCAGAGGCCGGCCAAATTCGGATTGTCCCAATCGAAATTTTTGGTGACGTTGACAGTCGGAATAGGGAAGGTAAACACTCGTCCGGCGGCATCGCCTTCCGCCATCACCTGGAAGAATGCTTTGTTCAGTATATCCATTTCCGCCTGGAATTCGCCGTATGTTTCGTCTCGCACCTGGCCACCAATGACCACGCCCTGGTCTTTGAAGTTCACCGCCGGTGTCAGGTCGAGCGTAATGTTTGAGAACGGCGTTTGGAAACCGACACGTGTCGGTACGTTCATGTTGAAAATGAATTCTTGCAGGGATTGTTTGACTTCGACTTGTGTGAGCTTGTCGTATCGGATAAACGGTGCAAGTAAGGTGTCGAAGTTGGAGAACGCAACCGCTCCTGCCGCTTCGCCTTGGAGTGTGTAAATGAAGTTGACGATTTGACCGAGAGCTGTGCGCAAATGTTTTGGCGCCGCAGACTCGATCTTGTCCGGTGTTCCTTTGAAACCTTGCACAAGCAGGTCCATCAGGTCCCAGCCGACGCAATAAACAGCTAGCGTGCCGAGGTCGTGAACGTGCATATCACCGCGCTCGTATGCTTGTCGAATTTCTCGCGGGTAGACTTTATTCAGCCAATACGTTTTACTCACTTCCGAAAAAATATAGTTGTTAAGGCCTTGCAGGGAATAGCCCATGTTGCTGTTTTCCTTGACCTGCCAGTCAAGCTTGCCGAGGTAACCGTCGACGAGGTTGAGCGAGCTGGCGATGGCGAAAGCACGCATTTCGGCGTGTTGTTCACGGTATAGAATGTACGCCTTGGCCGTTTGCTTGTATCGCGAACGCATCAAGATTTGTTCCACGGCGTCCTGAATATTTTCAACACGTAGCGTGTCCGCGGTCCGGTTACTCTTGAGGTGAGTGATAACTTGGTTAGTCAGTGACTTCGCCTCCTTCTCGTCGAATTCACCCGTAGCCTTGCCTGCCTTAGAGATAGCGACTACGATTTTTTTCTGATCGAAAGTAACCAGCGAACCGTCACGCTTCTGAATTTTTTTGAGCGACCCTCGTACAGACCCACTGTGTTTTTGTACCATTGGTGTGTTGATTAGTTTATTAATTTTGTTAGTTGTTAAACAACTATATCAAACACGCCCGAACCTCGAAAAGTGGATAAATGGAAATTTTTACGTTCAGAAACACCCTGTGTACATTGTCAATTTGTGTTGAAAAAATATGGTGGTATACTGACACAATATCAGTGTGAAATATCGCAATAATATAAAAAACATGAAATCAAAATCAACAAAAGCCCGAGCAAAGACAGGTACCACAGCACTTCCACAGGAAGCATACGAGAAAAACGCCAATATCTACAAGATTTTGGCAAACTCGAAACGCTTGGAAATACTGAATTTGCTTAAAGCCGGCGAAATGGGTGTCGAGGAACTACTCAAACGTACAAAACTGCCGAAATCAAACCTCTCCCAACATCTTGCGCTCATGCGCCACAATGGTCTTGTTAAGGCACGTCGCGATGGTCTCAATATTTTCTACACCATCATCGATCCGCGTATAGTCGAGCCGTGCAAAATTCTCCACAGTTTGCGGGGTAAACACTTGGTAATCTAATTTCGGAAAAGCTATACTGTATGTATGAAAGACGTTATACATGCACAGATTGAATCAAACGGTTTGGTTCTTTTGACCATAGCCGGGGATGTGCGCGAGGATGATTTGGCAGAACTCAAATCCAGACTGTCCGATATCTCCGGGCTTGTGGCTGACGAATATAGAAAACATGACGCCAAAGTCAATATTTTAATCGATATCACCGACTTTGCCGGTGAATATCACGAAGATGCGTTGAGACTGATGACTAACTTCGCCAAACAGAACCGACTTTTTGTCGGCAAAACGGCAAGTTTTGGTGGAACGGATAAAGCCCGCCTGGCTGGCGAGGTGGTTGCGGGTATGGCTGAGCGTGACAATATACGCGAGTTCGATACTCGCAAGGAAGCAGAAGCGTGGCTCGCACAGTAGCGGTTGTGGTATAATGCTTTGCATGACAGATATGCAAAAACAAATCGCAGTGTTCGGTGGCGGGTGTTTTTGGTGTACAGAGGCCGTATTTAAAATGATACGCGGAGTGACGGTGGTCAAGCCTGGGTATGCCGGTGGTGCAGTGGCTAACCCGACATACGACCAGGTCAGTGCCGGCACGACGGGGCATGCCGAAGTAGTTTACATCGAATACGATCCAGTCTCGGTGAAATACACCGACTTGCTGACCGTCTTTTTTGGCAGTCACGACCCGACGACTGTGAACAGACAAGGAAATGACGTCGGTACGCAGTATCGCTCTGTTATTTTTTTCACCACCCCGGAACAGAAGAAGTCCGCAGAGGATTGTATCGCCGATATAAACACTTCCAACTCGCTCGGTGCACCGGTCGTAACTGAAGTAGTGCCACTCGTCGCTTTTTATGATGCCGAGAACTACCATCGCGATTATTTTGCCCATCATCCTGAAAATCCTTATTGTGAAGTGGTTATCAATCCGAAACTGGAAAAAGTCCAACACAAGTTTGCCGATTTATTAAAAACTATTGACCAAAATAAATAAAAATATGGACAACAAACCAATGCCCCAAAATGAAGAAGAATGGAAGAAAGTTTTGACTCCGGAGCAATACGCCGTCTTGCGTGAGAAGGGAACCGAAGCACCGTTCTCCGGCAAACTTGCCAAACCAGACACTGACGGTGTGTTCAAGTGTGTCGCCTGTGGTAATCCGCTTTTCTCGTCGGATGCGAAGTTCGAGTCGGGCACGGGTTGGCCGTCCTTTGACCAAGCTCTGCCCGGCGCCGTCAAAGAAATCGGGGATAATACACTTGGAATGCACCGCATCGAGGTGGTCTGCGCACGATGCGGTTCCCATCTCGGTCACAAGTTTGACGATGGCCCGACAGATACCGGTATGCGATATTGTCTGAACTCTGTCTGTTTGTCATAATAAAAAAAATATGGCATGATGACGACACATGCCTCTCTACGCAAAAGAAAAATTGAAAAATATTCGTGACTGGTATGGACGTGTTGAACGGCCGATTTCATCCTTGTCGCTAATCGGAGGGTTTCTTTTTGACGCACTTACGCTGACGCGCGTTGACCAGTTTTTGGAAAATTTTTGGGTGGTGGCACACTTGGCGATCGTGACGGTCTGCGCGATTCT
>CAYNFW010000061.1:0-3898 GCA_964396805.1 uncultured Candidatus Saccharibacteria bacterium
TGCTCTCAGGTACATTCCCCACATTCAAAGCAGACTTCCTCACCCGCTACGAAAATACTGCAGAATAACCTTATTTTTAGGGTCATTTTGTGTAGTTGACTTTTATACACAATATGGTGTACAATCATACTTAGAAATCGACTTATGGAACGGACTGGGCGAGCAACCCTACCTAATCCAAAGCGACAGAAAGAGTAAAACATGTCGGTTAATGTGTACCTCGAGACAAGTATTTTGCGAAACAAGTCACTCGTGACCACTCAGACGGGAGGAGTACAAAAAATGGAGCTTTACGGAGTTACCATTCACTCCAATCAAGGACGTCCCTACATCGTTCTTGGAAATGAAAACGACGAGGTTCCTCAAGGAATTCGTGCGTGGGTGAGTGTAATTTCTTTTTACGACATCTTTCCTCGCCGTACTGATCGGGTAACCGGTATTTATACCTTAAAATCAGCTGAAGGAGAGTTGGACATTGACCGAAGTGGTAAATATTCGGTCAAAATTACCGGCAAAAAATTGGAGGATATTCGCGACTTATATCGCGCTATTCGCACAGGCTCATTTCAACCGGAAAAGAGCTACGAGGGTCCCCAGGGCGGAAAAACCTATCAACAACTCCAAGCCGAGCTCGCTAAGAGCGAAAAAAACCTCAATGACGCTCTGGAAGGTTTGAAGGAAATTTGAAGCCTTCAGAATCAAAAGTTGGAACTCGAAAACCTGCTCCGTGGTGCTCGCATTGCGATCAAACAGGTTCGTGACCTCGCGCATCGTCTCAAGAAAGACTTTTGGTCACCTCTCTGTTTCAAAGACGAGGTAGCCAAAGAGATCGTCGACGCTCTCGAGAAGAGAGTCGTGCCTCCCAACACTGGAGAGTAGTTCGCTCGACCCCCGTACCAGACAAGCCCCCGCGCTCGTCGAGTACGGGGTTTTGTTTTACAAAAATTTCAAAAAATCACTACTAAAAATCTCTCCTCGTGTCGCACCAGTTCCGGAGACTCTCACAGGAGTTTAGAAAACAAGCGTAGGTGAGTGACGGGGACACGAGCATACGCTATGTTTTCCTGAACTCCGAGAGCGAGGAAATTCTCGACCACGAGAATGTTCCGTGCTACGGAACTGGTGTGACCGAGGGAGATTTTGTCGTCACCTTTTTGCCATTGCGCGAAATCGAGCTTTCTGGTATGCTCTCTACATATGGAAACCAAAGACACCGCAACCACTGGAGTGGCAACAAGCGCATTGGACGCTCTTTTTTCTGCTGGTGCTCAGTTCGGATTTATAAAGTCACGACGACACCCATCTGTCAAATCATTCATTTTTGGAGTGAAAAATAAAGTGGAGATTTTTGATCTAGAGAAAACGCAGGAAGCACTTGATGCGGCGCTTGCATTCGTCCAGTCTATTGGAGCAAAGAACGGCTCGATACTCTTCGTGAGTGGTAAAAATGAGGCAAAGGAGGCCATTACAAACGTTGCAACGAGCATCAATCAGCCATGGGTGGCGGGTCGCTTCGTCGGTGGATCATTGACCAACTTCCCGGAAATTCGCAAACGCGTGGAGAAACTGGAGACACTCGTCGACCAAAAAGAAAAAGGCGAGCTCATGAAATACACAAAAAAGGAACGTTTGCTCATTGACCGCGATATCGCAAAACTGCACAACCTCTTTTTCGGCTTGTCGGTCATGAAGCACCTTCCGGCGGCAGTCTTTGTCATAGATGCCAAGAAAGAGTCAATCGCTGTTCGCGAGGCGCATTCAATGGGTATTCCTGTTTTGGCGCTCTGTGGCTCGGATAATAATTTGACTGATGTCGAATATCCGATTCCGGCCAATGACTCGTCCCGTACAAGCATCGAATACTTTCTCCGACAAATCGCCGATGCCTACAAAGCAGGTCAACTTCGCAAAGAGGTTCCAAAAGAGGACACAAAATAGGCTTGCCTGAAAGGTGCATGACTTTTGAATCGTGCTATACTATAAAGGTGTTACTTCGTGTGTATTTTTGATGTTTAATTTTAACTATTATGGAAATCACAACAGAGTTGATTAAGAAACTGCGAGACGAGACCGGTGTGTCGGTCATGCAATGCCAGAAGGCGCTTAACGAAACCGGCGGTGACATCGAAAAGGCAAAGATGTTGCTTCTCAAGAAAAGCGCGGATGCGGCCGTGAAGAAAAGCGACCGGACTCTCGGTGCGGGCGTAGTTTCGGCCTATATTCACAATACGGGCACGGTCGGCACGATGGTGGAGTTGCTCTGCGAGACGGACTTTGTTGCCAAAAATGAGGAGTTTAAGACTCTCGCGCGGGATATTGCCATGCACGCGTCGGCTACAAACCCACAGTTTCTAAAACGTGAGGATATTGACGAAAAGTCTCGCGCAATGGCCGAGGAAATGTTCCAGAAGGAGGTCGCTGACAAGCCGGCCGACAAACAAGCTATGATTTTGAGCGGCAAAATGGACGCATACTGGGCGGAGCGAGTGCTTTTGGAACAGGCGTTTATAAAAAACCCTGACATGACTATTAAAAAGCTCATCGAGTCGGCTGTGCAAAAGTTCGGCGAAAAGATTGAATTATCGCGCTTTGTGCGCTATACTGTGTCTTAGTTCCTCCAAATATATGACCACCTCAATACTCGTATTTATCGTTTCTTTTCTCGGTTTGGCGTTTATGATAGGCTCGAAGTTTTTCCAACTCAAAGTTCGAAAAATTAATTTCCTGCACAATTTGTCGGTGCGGGGCGATGTTTTGATACATCAATGGATTGCTTTGGCCGTGGGGAAGTGGAACTTGTACAAGAAAATTGCACAGTTGTTTGTATTTGATTTTTTGCCATCGTATGTGTATGAACTTTTAGTTAAAGCTAAAGACTACGTTTCGAAAAAATACTATCAGCTCGGTACCGAGTTTCAGGGTCGTCGAGTTCTGCGTAACACCGGCTCGGTATCATTTTTCTTGGAGCGACTTGCGGAGGAGAAGCCGAAACAGCAATAGATGATTTTTTCGAAAATTGAAAGCTGAATAGTCGCCACCCTAGCTCATCTGGTAGAGCACCCGTTTTGTAAACGGGAGCGGGTCAGTTCAAGTCTGACGGGTGGCTCCGAATAACTTTTCTATTTAGTTGCACTCGTCGTACTTGCGTTTTGCAGGGCGCGGAGGGTGGTCAGTTGCGGTGTGGCTTCGAGGATATCGACACTCTGGAAACCATAGTACGTGTGAGCGAATGTTGCCGGGATATACGGAGTGGTGCGCGTGGCGGGAACGCTCTGAGTGCCAGCTACGTAGATTGCGGGCAGAGTGCTAGTACCGGTGCCGGTGATGTCATTGATAGCAAGGAGTGTTTTGACGGCTGAGAGGTCAAGATTAAAGTCAAAAGAGTACACGCGTAATGTCGGGTATTCAGAGCGAAGACGCGTCAGGACATAGCCTTCCCGTTCACAATCGGCACAGTCGCCTGCATTGGAATAAAAGTAGATGATGGACACGGGCGTCGTCTTGCATTCTTGGCTGATTTTTTTGAGCAAAATATAATCTTTGATTTCGAGAAGTGAATAATATTTTTTCAAAGTGAGTACGGTTGGGTCGTTCGCTCCACGGTCTTTCTCCGTGGCGGCCAGTTTGTCTTCGAGCGAGCCGAGTTGTTGGGAAAGCGCGCTTGTGCCGCCGATATCCTGGCATGACGATTCCTCGAGGAGGGAAAACTGTGTTTCGGACGAGAGGATGTCGATAGAAATATTGTCTTGAATGGAACGGACTTCATCGAGCTTTTTTTGTCCAAAATAGTTTGAAATGAAAATAGCTGTGGCAAAAATAGCCACCGTAATAATAAAAGTGTACTCGTATTTTTTCCAGTTTGTTTCTTGTCGGGAATTCATATAGATAATGCGTCAAG
>CAYNFW010000062.1:0-3875 GCA_964396805.1 uncultured Candidatus Saccharibacteria bacterium
GGCTACCATGAGACTGGCCTGGTCAACTTCAGATTCGACGGGAGTGACACTCGCCGTCGACTTCTTTTGTAGGGCGAGCTTCAATGCTGCCCCCATAGCGGTAACAGGTACGGGAACGGGCGATTTCTGAATCGCAATTGGGGCAGGTGCTACTTGCTGCAGTCTTTCTGGTTCAGTATGAACCTGACCCGCAGAGTACTTGGAACGCTTGTCGATCACGTCGAGCCGCTGACTGAAGCTGTCCGGCACCGAACCAAACCGAACCTTAACGGCCTTCTCAATGTTTTCACCGGCCGTCAGAATTGCCTTGAAATCATTCTTACGAACGATTTCAAACACGTTCAGCAGGTTGTGAAGTGCGCCGATTTGCGGTGGTGTCATACCACCTTCGACCTTAGGCTGATCAAAGATGACTCCTTTGTAATATGGAAGGAGTTTTTGCATGAGCGGAGTAACCCGTTCGAGTGTGATCATGCGGGACGTGTCTTTGCATTCTTGACCCGTCTTGATCTTCAGTTTGTTGAGAATCACCGTCACCGCGAACTGCGGCAACAGCATGAGGAATGAAAACACCCGGTCCTGACGTGCCGGCTTTTGATCAAGCCAGCCAACCAGAACCTCGATGACAGCCGAGAACCCGGCTGTATTTGATGCCGGCGGGTTAGCTTCCGCAGCAATGAGTACCTGCTCGCCTTCATCAATCAACGTCACCTTCAATGTGTTCTCGGAAAAAGCCAGAATGTCAAACTCACTAGTCGTCATGTAAATCTCCTTTTATTCGACCTGGGTCGAACTCTGAATAGGAGTGTAGCATGCATATATTTTATTGTCAATAGCAAATTTTGTATACAAAAAGGGGTCAAGTTTTTTAACCAGACCCCTGCGAACCCCCAATCTTATGATAATCAACCATTGCAATAACTTCCTCCGGAATACGCCTCGGATTATTCAGAAGGAACGAAGCGAGATCTCGAGCCAGAGTGACCAATCTCCCCTTCCGACAATCTGCCGGTGTAACTAAAAAATCAGACTTGAAACCTTGATTGGCAATTTTGTTATCATTGATTGTCAGGTCAATAGTCTCCATCGCGTACACGTGAGGATGCATGCACGCAATCATGATATCCATGCCGTCCAGCACGTCAACGGGTAATCCGATGCAAACATATACCCGAATGTATTCCTGCCAATCGGTTGGGACATGTTTAACAATTTCGTCGTACACCGTCTTGAGTGGTTTGCCGACGGGACAACGCGGATCGTGTCCTTTTGGTTGAGCTAAAATGGCATTTGCCAGATTAGCGTTAAATGACGTTAGTGAAATGGGAAAACTCAGAGGTTCGAGTTCCCCGCAAAAATACTTCTCGAACTCTCTTCCATGCTTAAACCGACTGAATTTTCCCATCAGCAACTCCTCCAATATATAACCATAATGAGTAATTTAAGTCAAGGAATTGTGTAATACTCCCCTACCCTCGCATTTCCCCTTCCACTTCGAGGGCGACGCGGGTCATGACTTGCACGGCTTCGACAGGGTGAGCGCCGAGGGCGGTTTCTTCGGAGAGCATCAAGGCGTCGGTGCCTTCGAGTATAGCATCTGCGATGTCGGACACTTCGGCACGCGTCGGCGTGGGATTTTCAACCATCGACTCGAGCATCTGCGTGGCGGTGATGACAAACTTGCCCGCCTCGTTACATTTCTTGATAATCATTTTTTGAAACATCGGCACTTTTTCGTACGGTTCCTCGATACCCAAATCCCCGCGCGCCACCATCGCTCCGTCCACTGCCGATATAATTGCGTCGATGTTTGCGATGGCCTGTGGTGTTTCTATTTTTGCAATAATTTTAGTTGTCGAACCGCGAGCATGCAGTGCATCGCGAAGTTCAACAATGTCGCTCGCTTCTCGCACAAAAGACAGTGCCACGTAGTCCACTGCGTTCGTCACACCAAACTCAAGGTCCTTCATGTCCTTTTCCGTCAGTGCTTTGACTGAAAGTTTCGAGTCGGGCAAATTCACTCCGCGACGATTTTTAATATTTCCACCAACCACGACAGTGCAGGTCACTTCCTCGCCGTCAATGCGTTCCACCTGTAGTTTCTTGCGACCGTCGTCAAGCATGACTGCCTCGCCCACCTTGACCTCGCGCGGAAATTGCGGATAGTTCACCGACACACGGTGCACATCGCCCACAATCTGCTCGGTTGTGATGATAATGTTCTGACCAGCAATGAGCAGAACTTCTCCCTCTGCAAAATCTCCGAGACGAATTTTCGGTCCCGACAAATCCTGCAACACCTCACCCGCAATACCCGTGTTTTTCTGTGCGGTGCGAAAATTATCGAGACGCGCTTGATGTTCAGCCACATCTCCATGCGAAAAATTCAATCGCATGATATTCATCCCTTCACGCAAAAGTTTTTCCAGTATTTCCACCGACTCGCTCGCTGGTCCGACAGTTACCACGATTTTTGTTTTTTTCATTTTATTTTTTAAAAATGCTTCGTCCGGGAAACACGGCATCTGCGCCAAGCGACTCTTCGATACGGAGAAGTTGATTGTACTTCGCTACACGTTCCGTGCGAGACAGCGAGCCGGTTTTAATCTGCCCCGTGCCGAGACCAACGGCAAAATCCGCAATAGTCGTATCCTCTGTCTCACCCGAACGATGCGAGATGACCGAGGTGTAGCCCGCGTCGCGTGCCATCTGTACCGCCGAAATTGTCTCACTCACCGTGCCGATTTGGTTTAGTTTTATCAAAATCGAATTACCCGCTTTTTTCTCAATGCCCATTTTTAGTCGTGCAATGTTTGTCACGAACAAATCATCCCCGACTATTTGCATCGTCGCGCCGATCTCTGCGGTCTGTTTTGTCCACGCACTCCAATCATCCTCCGCGAAACAATCCTCGAGTGATACAATCGGATATTTTTTAACCCATTCATCAAAAAAAGTAATCATCTCGTCACTCGAGAGTATGCGGTTTTCAATAGCCAGTCGGTATCCTTCCGGTGTATAGAACTCACTTGCTGCGACATCGAGGGCGATACCAACGTCCGTGCCCGGCACATATCCTGCTGTGGTAATCGCCTCGACAACCAGTTCGATAGCAGCTGCGTTTGATGGCAGTGTCGGCGCAAATCCACCTTCGTCACCGACAGTTGTCGGCAGTCCGCGTGAGGCCAAAATTTTCTTGAGCGTATGAAAAATCTCCGAGCCCCAACGCAGTGCCTCGGCAAAACTTTCAGCACCCATTGGCACGATCATGAATTCCTGGAAATCGGTCGAGTGCTCGGCGTGCTTGCCACCATTGAGAATGTTCATCATCGGCACAGGTAACACCACCTTCCCCGCTGTAGTTTTCGTGCCTGAAATTTCCTGAAAATATTTCCAGAGCGGTTTTCCTTCTGCGAGTGCTACGGCTTTTGCAAAGCCCACGGACACGCCGAGTATTGCATTTGCACCAAGTTTGCTTTTGTTTGGCGTGCCATCGAGTGCGATGAGTGCGTCGTCAAGTGTCCGTTGGTCAAACTCGTGACCGACGACTTTTTCTGCAATCACACCATTCACATTCGCCACTGCTTTCAACACGCCCTGCCCACCATATCGTTTGGCATCACCATCGCGCAGTTCGCACGCCTCATGACTGCCTGTTGACGCGCCACTCGGTACCCCCGCTTTCCCCATGATTTCCTTTCCAAACATTCCACCACTGACCCACACATCCACCTCCACCGTCGGATTTCCCCGCGAGTCAAGAATTTCCCGCCCAACAATTTTTGTAATTTTGTGCATGATATAAAACTAAACAAAGAGAACTAATACTGACATAGTATCATATTTTTGTGCGCGTGCCAGGATTCGAACCTGGG
>CAYNFW010000063.1:0-3826 GCA_964396805.1 uncultured Candidatus Saccharibacteria bacterium
GCTTACATACCCGCCCGGCACACAGGCAGTCTCCACGGCAAGCGCCGACCAGGTGGCCAAAATGATGACCTACAGCGTCGATAACGTTCTTGCCAACGGAGCACTCAAACTCGCGAACTACAGTGTGGCCGCCAAAACTGGCACCGCTCAAGTTGCCAACCCTGGCGGTGTGGGCTATAGTTCGACTGAATTTTTACATTCGTTTGTCGGCTTTTTCCCAGTTTCCAAACCTCAATTTTTCATTTTTCTTTTCATGCTCAACCCCAAAGGCGCTGAATACAGTTCAGAAACGCTTACCGCACCTTTTGGGCACTTGGTCAATTTCCTCATAAATTATTATGAAGTTCCGCCCGACAGATAATATAATCCACACCGATATGACATTCATCAAACAACTGGTCAAACAAATTTTCCAATACGAAGCACGGCTCATTCTGAAGAAATACGCGCCGCATATCATCGCCATCACCGGCAGTGTCGGCAAAACCACCACCCGTGACGCTATATACGCGGTCATGTCAAAAATATTTTTCGTACGCAAAAGTGAAAAAAGTTTTACAACCGAGCTCGGAATTCCCCTGACCATCATCGGCTGTTCGTATGGCACCGGTACTGTCTGGCAATGGATAAAAAATATGTGTATCGGTTTGCGACTGTTATTTAAACGAGAGCAATATCCACACTGGCTTATTTTGGAAATTGACGGCGATAAACCGGGTGACTTCGCCGCACTTTCGGATTGGTTCCATCCAAACATCCTTGTTGTGACGGCTATCGGTGAAATTCCGGCGCACGTCGAATCTTTCGGCACGGTGGAACAATTGATTACCGAGAAAAAGGTGCTTCTCAACACAGTGCTTCGAGATGGTATGGTGGTGTACAACATAGACGACACCCTCACATCGCAACTAGTAACTGACACCGAACTGAAAAAAATATCCTGTGGTATCGCCATTGAGTGTGACATTCGTGGAAGCATTTTTTCAGTTTTGTACAGCACGACAAAGGAAAAACAAATTCCGACCGGTATGACTTTTAACATCACTACGCGCGCTGACGGCCCAAAAGAAAAAAATACCGTGACTTTTTTTGACTCGCTCGGTGTGCACGCCGAATATGCGTCACTCATCGCATATGCTGTCGGTCGCGAGCTTGGTCTGGCGCACGAGAATATGATTGCCTCGCTCAACCAATATAAAACTTTGCCGGGACGCATGGAAATTATCTCCGGAGTGAAAGATACGATCATCATCGATGACTCGTACAATGCCTCACCCGTGGCCATGCAAGAGTCTTTGCAAATCTTCAACTCGCTCACTACCTCTCTCAGAAAAGTAGCAGTGGTAGGGGACATGTTCGAGCTCGGCAAATATTCAGTGGAGGAGCATAAAAAAATCGCTGGCTTTTTGACCGACACTGCGTACGTCATTGCGGTCGGCATCCGTATGCGCGGCATGGTTGAGGAACTGCTCTCGCGCGGTTTTGACGGCGAGCGAGTAATTTCCGTCGATACTGCCGAACAAGCCGGGGAGGATCTGCAAAAAATTCTCGTTGCGGGAGACATTGTGTTTGTCAAAGGTTCGCAAGCCATGCGCATGGAACGCGTCGTCCGCGATGTCATGCGCCATCCTGAAGACGCCCCGAAACTTCTCGTCCGCCAGGAACCCGAATGGTTGTCACGTGACTAATCTCCCAAAGTGTGATATGGTTTTTTACGGAGAATTCATGTAAATGAAACGAGTACCGAAGTGCCTTTGTATTTTTTTGCTCTTCGTGGGCGTGGTCTGAGCGGAGAAGCCACAGACATACAGAATCGATTGCGGAAACCTGCAAAAGGCGGTATACCGTCAGAACAAAAAACACGGACTGTCATTTTCGCTCTCAAAACCAATTCTGATTGCCGGCACCGAAAGGAGTCGGTATTTTCTTTTCGCCAAAAAAGTGTTATATTTTTGTAGCAAGTTTTTAGAATCATTTTTTGGCCCTATCGTCTATCGGTTAGGACATAGCCTTCTCAAGGCTAGAAGCGCGGTTCGATTCCGCGTAGGGTCACATTCGGAGAGGAAACGACTCTCAAGAGCTTTGAATCCGTTTCTACACTTGTATTGCAACGTATTTTGGGATAAAGAAAGTTCGGAAAAGATAATTCTGATTATTTCAGCTCTTTCGTCTGAATTGGCAAAAGAGTACCAATCAAAGCCAATTTCGAGCAGTTCGGAAAGTTTTACTACATCGCTGATCACAGCATTCATAGCAAGATCAGAAATCTGCTCATCGTCTTGGAGTCTAGTTATTTGACTCGTCAGTTTTGTTTCTTCTTCCATGTATGTCACAGGAGAATAGACACCACTTTTAAGGAGAGGTAATTTGTTTTCTCGGAGGTATTTCAAGTCATCTCGGATTTTCTTTTTCTCACGCTCGTTGTTTTCTATTTTTGTAAGTCGCTTTTGCTCGAATAATACAATGTCAGTGGTCTTTGCCATATCCAGTTTTTCTAGTTCGTCTTTAGTGAATGTCAGTTTTGAGATGAGCTTGCCCATTTCCGTTTCAATAAAATTGAGATTGATACTTTTCTTGGTGTTACTACATCCTTTAACACATCTCGCACCGAAGTAGAGAATTCCTTTTCTGGTATAAGGAGTGTAGACACGACCACAATCAGCACAACGAGCAAAACCACGATGAAGCAATGGTAACTTATCCGCATACCGCGTACTGACATTTTTGGAATGTAATTTTTCTTGCACAGTGTTAAATGTTTTGTCATCTATCAAGGCACTGTGACTGATACTTTTGACATACTCACCGTTATTACCAAACGTTCTGCCGGTGTAAAACGGATTGGTTAGAATTTTATGCACATGCCCTAGCGTCATTGATCGAGCAATGGCTTCGATATGCACTTCCTCGCCATCTTCTGCCAACATTTCTGCCTCTGTTCGTTTTCTCTTTGATGGCATACTGGTCAACCCTTGCTTATTCGCCCAGATGGTCAGGTCAGACAGTACCCAGTCACCAGTAGCATACATTTCAAAGAGCTTCTTGATGATAGGTGCTCGAATTGGGTCAAATGGCTTATGATCCATGTTACCTTCGTTGAGATAACCCACAGGGGCTTTATGGGTCACTATACCTCTCTCACGGAGGTTATGAGTGGCTAGTCTCACTTTCTCACTGGTCACTCTTGAATGGTGTTCAGCAAACATGCCATCAATATCCATGTGCAATGCACCAGAGCTTGTGGTGTCGTATGTGGCGTAGACAAATTTTACATCCACACCATTTTTCATGAGCTTGCCGAGTAGAGTATTATCTGCTTTATTTCGACTCATACGATCCCAACACAGACAGACAATGCCTTTGAAATATCCTTTGCTTAAAAATTGAGACAACTGCAAAAACTTCGGACGATCTATTTCATACTGCACCAAGCCCTCTTTGGTAAATGACACTTCGTTATTTTCTTTGAAACCAGAATGTTTTTCGGAAATGATACCGTCCACACAAAAACCAGAGAGAGTCAGTGGTGCAATCGGTAATTTTTCTTTCAAAGCAAAACGAACATTTTCTGCTTTCTGATAGGTAATGGAATTTTTCTGATTATCCGGCTCATCGGTACTCTTGCGAATGTAGACAAGGTAAAAATCTTTGTACATACCACTCGATATATCTTTCAGTATGTCATGTTCTGGTTTCATTGAGTTTATTTTTAGGAGGAATTATCCTACCATCCTTGATTATATACCCCTCGGAAAGTAAACGCCTGCGTATCTTTGCATATACACTACCAAGCTCGTACAAGGAGTCAATTGTCTCTTGAGAAAAG
>CAYNFW010000064.1:0-3713 GCA_964396805.1 uncultured Candidatus Saccharibacteria bacterium
TGGCCAATCGTTTGGCAACCCCAGTTTTGTCAGCAGTGGTTCAACCACCGACAGCAACAGTTTCCATTCAGTCGTCAAGTGCCGGCAATTCTTCTCTCGTGGCTTCCATTGTCTCGGCCGGCTCAACATCTCGAACAATCACTTGGCAGACAAGCGGATATCCTGCAGGTGTCGGTCTCAATGTAAACTTGCTTCGAAAAACATCTGACATTCCGGCAATGTACACACTGGTCAGACAACTCGCCTCGAACACACCGGACACCGGACATTTGAGCTGGACACCGAAACAGGGCGAAGTAGGTAGCGACTTATATATAGAAGTGACATGCTCAACGTCGTATCAGTTTACCACAGGATGCGCGATTTCCAACCAAATCATCAAGGCGTTCTAGCGGTTACATAAAACCTTTCGGATCAGAACCTTTCGCATAGACGAAAGGTTTTTGGTGAGAAGTGGCAAGAATAATGGGGGTAATAAAACGCCATTCGGCCAATACTTCCCCCGTCGAAATAAAAACTGTCCAATCACCGGCTATGCAGTCAAGGAGAATTTTTTGGTATGCTGGCAAACTATCCTCCGATGGCACGGTAAAAGCCACCCGCATGCCGTCTTTAAACACCACTACAATGTCGGTCTGACTTGCATTAAGTGCCTTACCAGATGTCAGCCGAAACGGTACGCCAGCGAAGTCCTCCATATCGAGAAATGCGGTCAAGGAAAAAAAAGTTTCGGTGGTCGAGTCGGGAGTGACACCGGGTTCCGCGAGATACCCGTCGTATTGACCACGCACGATTGGAACCATTTTTTCCTGATGGATTGGAATGAGATGTTCGAGCACGTTTTGTCGGGCATGTTGAATATCCTGCGCCGACATACTCTGTGGTATATTCATAGCCACCAGAGAGAGCATCTGCAACATGTGATTTTGTCCTACATCACGCAGTGCGCCGACACCGTCATAAAAAGCACCCCGACTACCAACGACAGCAGTCTCGAACAAATTGATTTCCACCCGCTCGATATATTCTTTATTCCATCTGTGCTTGGAGAGAGATTCGGTGCGATGAACATTGATTATGTTGAAAAGAGACTCTTTGGCCAGGTAGTGATCGATGCGAAATATTTGCTCTTCCCGGAACAGACGTCCAAAAAGTTCATCCAGTTTTTCGGCAGTTTCGAGATCCTTACCAAAAGGCTTCTCCACCAAAATACGAGCATATCCTTCCGCTCCGCCACATGGTATGGAAAGTCCACTCGCCGAGAGATGCGTGGCGATATTTTCGTACAGCGTCGGTGGCACGGAAAGATAAAAAAGTTTGTTACTGCATCCGTTGTGATAGGTTTCGTCGAGCGCCAACAAATGCTCGCCAAGTTCCTTGTAGGATTCCACATCGTCAAAGTTACCTTGCACGTAGGAAATAATGTCCAAAAATTCCGGAAGTTTTGACGCATCAAATAAAGTTTTTGAAATGCTTTCAGTAATAAATGCTCGAATTTCATCCCCACTAAATGGCCGGCGTGAAAATCCGACGATACGCGTTTTTTCCGGCAGTTGCTTTCGCGCGTGCAGGTCAAAAAGCGCCGGCAAGATTTTTTTTTGCGCCAGGTCACCGGTAATACCTAAAATAACGACGGTTGTCGGTTCATGCATAGACTATAGTATATACTACTGCACAACCTATGCTATAATTTCCTTATGGCGTACACAAAACACAGCCGACACTATTTGACATATCCTCTGACGTTGGGTGAGCGATTATACTCCATTTTCATCGGACCGATTCTGGTTGTCCTGGCTCTCTTTTTGTTCGTGACGTACTTTCCTACAACCAACGCAATTTTTCCAAAAATTTCTTTCTTCGAACTCACTTTAGCAACACTCTACACACTTGGACGGTTGTTTGTGGCATATGTTTTGGCACTCGTCTGCGCTATTCCTTTGGCTATTCTCGCCACAGAAAATTCTTTAGCTGAAAAAATACTCCTGCCGATGTTCGACATTCTCGAGTCAATACCGGTGCTCGCATTTTTTCCTGTGCTTATTATTTTCTTCATCACACTCGGTGTGCCAGAAGGCGCGGCCATTTTCATTTTGTTTATTTCGATGCTGTGGAATATCGTTTTCACTGTTGTCGGCGGTTTAAAAATCATCCCGCAGGATATCAAGTACGCATCTAAAGTATTCAAAATCACCGGCCTGAAATATGTGTTCAAAGTGATGTTACCGGCAATTTTCCCAGAAATCGTGACCGGCTCGATTTTGGCATTGGCACAGGGCTGGAACATCATCATCGTGGCAGAAGTTATCCACACCTATATGCCACTCGGTACACACGCGCAAGATCTGTTCGGCATCGGAAGCATCCTGGTCAACGCATCAGCCACGGGCAATACACATCTGTTTATCGCCTGTCTGGCAGTCATGATGGTGGCAATCGCTTTGTTCAACTACTTTGTCTGGCAAAAATTAATCCATTACTCTGAACGATTTAAATTTGAATAATATGAACAACATTGTCGAACTAAAACATGTGACCAAAACATACCAGCCCGGCAACCAGCCGGCCCTGCATGATGTATCTTTTACTGTGCGCGAAGGTGAGTTTCTCTGCTTCGTCGGGCCGTCCGGCGAAGGTAAATCAACCACACTCAAACTTATCGCCGGTCTGGAAAAACCAACCAGTGGCGACATCGCCCGTCCGTCAAAAGTGTCGATGGTGTTCCAGACGGTTGCACTCTTTCCATGGCTTACCGTGCTCGAAAATGTTTTAGCAGGACTTGAAGCTCGAAATACGCCCCCAGCTGAGGCACACAAGATCGCCATGAAGCATATAGAAATGATGAAATTGAAGGAACTCGTGGACAAGCGACCATCGGAGCTTTCCGGGGGACAACGCCAGCGTGTCGGTATCGCTCGAGCACTTGCCATTGATCCGCATGTTCTCCTTCTTGACGAGCCTTTTTCCGCACTCGACCCGAAAACAACAGCCGAACTTCATGATGATCTCATCCAGATTTGGCACGAAACAAAAAAAACCATCATTATGGTGTCGCATCTTATCGAGGAGGCAGTCTCGCTAGCCGAGCGTATCATTCTCATCAAAAAATATTCAATCGCAGATACGTTTGACATCACTATGCCATATCCGCGTCGCGAACAAGAAACTTTATTCATGCACGACGTCCAAAAAATCCGCAAAGAATTTTTTAAATAAATTATAGTAAAAACAGTCACGCGAGGTGACTGATTTTATTTACCGCACGGGCTACTGTGCCAAATAGCCGGCGGTCATCGAGTGCGTATTGACTGCACTCAAAATGGTGGTGACAGAGCTAAAGAACGCCAGAAGGGTATTCTGAAGTCCGTTCCACAAATCTGGAACAAGGAACTTGAGCATGACAATCGTGAGCCCAAGCGCCAAAACGTTGAATACTTTCATATTCGTAAATCTTGAGCGGAGCTCAGTGTGTTGTGACGAGCAACACACTGTGACCTGATTGTCATACTGCCCCCCTCTTCCCTTGCGACCGATTTAGTTTCGATTTATTGAAACAAATCCGATCAAAAGAGAAGAACAGGGGTTCCGGTATGTCAAACTTGCAATGTACTTTCCTGACACCGTAATCCTAACAGACTATGAAATGTAGCGCAAGTCAATGTATGCGCCCACCCATCTTTGCACTCCCTCGGCAAATTAACCTGGTAATGGTC
>CAYNFW010000065.1:0-3705 GCA_964396805.1 uncultured Candidatus Saccharibacteria bacterium
GACTCGGAGCATGCCGCGAACTTTGCCGACAGAATTTTTGAGTTCATTTCCTACATGGCCATTGACGAATCGGCAAACCTGGCGCAAGAGCGCGGCTCATATATGCATTTTCAGGGTTCGGAATGGTCGCGAGGTAAAGTGCCATTCGATACACTTGCCAGGATTGAGGCTGACCGAGGTATTTTGCTCACAGTCGACAAAACAAGTCATCATAAAGGCTTAAACTGGGATGTTCTGCGGGCAAAAGTCTCCAAGGGAATACGCAACGCAACGCTCATGGCCATCGCTCCGACTGCAAACATCGGTTTACTCGCCGGTGTCACCCCCGGGATTGATGTACGTTTTGCGCAAATTTTCTCACGCAATAAGTTCTCTGGAAAATATGTCGATATAAATCGCAATATGGTCAAGGATTTAAAAAATCTCGGAATTTGGGATTCAACAAAAGAATCAATTCTTGAAAATCAAGGTGACATTTCCGAGATTGATGGAATTCCACAGCACATCAAAGACGTGTATAAAACATCGTTTAGTACATCACCGTATGCCGTTATTGAAGTGGCAGCGCGTGCGCAGAAGTGGATTGACCAGGCGCTTTCGCGCAATATGTATCTCGACACGCGTGACATTGACGAGACGATGGATATTTATCGCACAGCATGGGAGAAAGGTGTGAAGACGACATACTACCTGCACATGAAGCCGCGACACACGGCAGAACAATCGACCACAAACGTCAACAAAGCGGTTAAAATCGGCAAAATCGGCTTCGGTGCACTCAACCTGGCAACATCACCGGCATTCTCGGCGCCTTTGCAAAAGTCGCTTGATGTGGGTGAAGTGATACCTATGGTATCACCGGTTGAAATACCAGTCACAATCGCGGAAGTGCCAAAGGTTCCAAAAGCACCAACTCCTGCATCCGTCGTTGATGAGATTCGCGCAGAGGCGGTGGCACCTCAGGAAATCGATACACTGCCGATCATACATGATGAACCGATGGTGTCAGTTCGCCGAACATCAGAAATCATCGGTCCGGAAGACCCGGCAGATGATGAGGGAAATGTGTGTATTTCATGTCAGTAATTTAAATTACACATTATTTAACTAACCAAAAAAACTATGTTACTCGGAAAAGCATCACCGGAAGATATGTCATTACACCCGCTCAGATACAAATGGGCATACGATCTCTATAACCAAGCAGTGCGCAACACTTGGTTCCCTCACGAAATTACACTCAAAGACGACCTACAGGACTTTGAAAAAATGACTGAGGATGAACGCCACGCGGTCAAGTTTCTCATGGCTTTTTTCAACCCCGCAGAGCTCATCGTCAACCGCTCCATCGCACTCGGCATTTACCCGTACCTCAAATCTCCGGAATGTCACCTCTACCTGGCCAAGCAAATGTGGGAGGAAGCAAATCACTGTGTGGCGTTTGAGTACGTGCTCGAAACATTTCCCTTTGACCGCGAGAAAATATTTGACCTGCATCTTGAGGTTCCCTCAATGACGGCCAAAGAGGCGTACATTAATAAATACATGAAGCGTATGACCGAGGATACGCTCGACATCACTACGACCGATGGTAAAAAGGATTTCATCCGCAACCTCGTGGCCACCAACATCGTCATGGAAGGCGTGTGGTTCTACTCCGGCTTCATGGTGGCGCTTTCTTTCCGCCAGCGAAATCAGCTTCGCAACTTTGGCTCGATGATCGACTGGGTCCTGCGCGACGAGTCGCTTCACTTGAAATTCGGCATTAACCTCATTCACAATATTCTTGAGGAAAATCCGGATCTGCTGACCGAAGACTTTGCGGTGGAAATTCGCAATCTTGTCATTGAAGGCGTTAATCTCGAAGTGAACTACAATCGCGATTTGTTCCCCAAAGGCATTCTCGGCCTGAACGCCGACTATGTGAACCAATACGTCCAATATGTGGCTGACAGGCGTCTTGCCGAGCTCGGCATGCCGAAACATTACAATGCTACGAATCCGGCAAAATGGATGTCGACGGCAACAGATGTGTTTCAACTCGTCAACTTTTTCGAGGCTCAAAATACAAGCTACGAGGTGGACACACATTCCGCTCTGACAAACAAGGATAAGAAAGATGCACAGGATGCCGGCAGGGAATAGTATTGCCTGAATTTTTTGTGAGTATATAATTAGCAAATGATAGACAAACCGTCTTTCTTTCGTAGACATCACACGATATCCATTATAGTGCTCTGTGCGGTATGTCTAACAATCGGTGGGTTTGCAACGTGGGGATTTGCGGCCTATCTCTCGGCAAAGTATGCCGCTTCTCAGGTGGAAATATCCCTTCGTCTGCCGAATAAAGACAATCCGCTCATCAACCCGCTTCTGCTCTGTAGTGTGGAAAACAAAAATTTCAACGAAGATAAAAAACTTGAATCGACAATTAAAAGTTTCATCTCCGATCACATTGCACGCGGGCTGATAGGAAATATGTCAGTGTATTTGATTAACTACAAAACTGGCCAGTGGGCCGGTGTCAATCAAAACGATCGCTACGACCCTGCGAGTATGCTCAAAGTGCCGATTATGATTGCATATTATAAAAACGTCGAGAAAAATCCAGTCCTGCTTTCTCAGGAGCTGGCATACACGGGTGTGGACCAAAATTCAAATGAATACTTTAAATCCGGTGAGGATATTCAACCAAACAAAACATACACAGCCGAGCAATTAATCGAAAGTATGATTATACATTCGGACAACACGGCGGCTGATTTGTTGCAAAACTCCATTGATCAGACGGATTTGTTTGACATTTTTACAGATCTCGGACTGCCAATTCCTTCGGCTGGGGCAAATATCGAGTACATGTCAGCAAAATCCTATGCCTATTTTTTTAGACTGCTGTATAACGCGACGTATGTGAGTGACACGTATTCCGAAAAAGCTCTGGAACTTTTGTCGCAGGCCGTTGGACCGGGTATCAAGGACGGCGTACCGGCCGGCGTGACTGTGGCCCAAAAATTCGGCGAACGAACTATTTACGACTCAAGTACCGGCCAGGTCCAGGACCGCGAACTGCATGATTGTGGCATTGTGTACAAGCCCAACTCACCATATCTGCTCTGTGTAATGTCCCGGGGAGGAAGTGATTTTGATACCATGGCTAAAAACATCAGCGACCTAAGCAGTTTGATATACACCGACATCGATACGCAATAAATACAACAGGCAGACAACAAAAAACACTGTCGCTTTCCAAGACAGTGTTTTTTATACGTGATCTAGTAGAGTTTAGAACCCGAAGAGATGACCAAGGAATGAGCCAATTGCTCCCATAACACCGTGTGGTGCCTCTTTTGGTGTCGTTGTGGCTGTTGTAGTATGTGGAGCCGGCTGGTCGATAATCATCGACGCAGTGATAGCTGTGCCATTGATTGTTCCTTGAACGACTACATGATCGCCGACGGAAATATTGGTGACAGTTGTGCTCGTTACGCCCGGTTTGTCAATTTTTGCGTTTGTTACATCAACCGTGTATGTCGCACTGCCCGAGTTTGTGATTGTGAGAGAATTGCCGTTCACTGCGGAGACAGTGCCCCCGACAACCGGCTGGCCGTTACCCTGAAGTTGAAACGCCGGCGTGGTCGAACCCATCATTTTTCTATTACCGCGTCCAAGACCCTGGCCAGGTGTACCCCCGTTACTTTGAGGCGG
>CAYNFW010000066.1:0-2507 GCA_964396805.1 uncultured Candidatus Saccharibacteria bacterium
CACATTGTTCACCGCTCAGGTGTCGGCATTGCGTATTTTCCGCTTGCTCGGCGCTCAGCTGGAAAACCCAACTTTGCAGAAACACTTGCTCGATATCGCTGATGATATTCAAGGAGGCAGTTCCATTTCCAATGCGCTCGGCAAGCATCCCGACGCGTTCACACCCTTCTACGTCAACATGGTCAAGGCTGGCGAGGAGTCCGGAAAACTCGACGAAACATTTAACTATCTTGCCGACTACCTCGACAGAACATATGAAGTGACTTCAAAAGCCAAAAACGCCTTGATTTACCCTGCGTTCGTCATTTGCACCTTCGTCGGTGTGATGATTTTGATGCTTACGGTCATTATTCCAAAAATCAGCGTTATGTTGACCGATTCTGGCCAGCCAATCCCGATTTATACACAGATTGTGCTTGGTATCAGTAATATCTTTACGCATTATGGCCTGTTTTTGCTTATCGGCATCGTGCTTGTCGGATTTGGAGTGTGGAAATATTCTCAGACCGACGAAGGTTCGCTTCAACTCGACAGTCTTCGTTTGCAAATACCATATCTCGGAGATTTATATCGCAAACTATATCTTTCGCGTATTGCCGACAACCTCACCACGATGATTTTGAGCGGTATTCCGATATTACGCGCGTTGGAAATCACATCGTCCGTTGTGGATAACCAACTGTACAAAAATATCCTCAACCAAACCCTGCTCGAAGTTAAAGGCGGGAGCACTCTGTCCGCGTCGTTTGCCCAGTATAAGGAAATTCCCGGCATCATGGTACAGATGATAAAAGTTGGAGAGGAAACCGGCGAACTCGGCAATATTTTGAAAACTCTGGCCGCGTTCTATCAACGTGAGGTGAACAACGCCGTGGATACCCTTGTTGGCCTTATTGAGCCGATTATGATTGTGGCACTGGGCTGTGGCGTGGGTATTCTTCTGGCGGCCGTGCTCATGCCTATCTACAATATCGCTTCCGCATCATAAAGTTTTGGTAATATCAGTTGTCCACAGGGGTCTTTGCGCCCAGGATTATATGCCGTATAATATATGCATTCGTTCTAATAAAACGCTTTCCGGTCGAAACACAAAATTTATTTATTAGTATTTAATAACAAATAATTTACATTATTATGTCAAAATCATTCAAACGCGGTTTTACACTCATCGAACTTTTGGTCGTTATCGCAATCATCGGTATCCTTTCATCAGTCGTTCTCGCATCGCTTAACACTGCACGAGGTAAAGGTGCAGATGCAGCTGCTCGTTCAGACGTGGACAATATGCGTGCACAATTTGAAATTTATTACGATGGCAATGGTCAGTCTTACGCAACGGCATGTACAAACGCAACAATTTCTGCCGCTCTGACTAACGCGGCAACTACGGAAGGTCTTACATACGTTCCTGCTACACCAGCAACCAATATTGGATGTATAGCGGCCGCAGGTAGTTGGACAGCATTGGTTCAGCTCGCCAAAGGTCTTGGTGGTGCAAACTACTACTGTGCCGATAACACAGGAGCTTCATACGTGAAGACAGTAGCAGCAACTACACCTGGTTCAGTCGCTTCTTGTGGCGCAAGTGCCGGAGGTGCATGGTAGTTTCTCAGTTTCATAGATTGTAGATTTAACAAAAAACCGGCTTGCCCGGTTTTTTGTTATCAACAAGATAATTTCTTTTTAATTTGATGTTGTTGTACAATTATATCTATGATAAAAACCTCTACACATGGTTTTACACTCATCGAACTTTTGGTCGTTATCGCAATCATCGGTATCCTTTCATCAGTCGTTCTCGCATCGCTTAACACTGCACGTGCAAAGGGAGCTAACGCAGCCATCAAAACTGATCTTGTTAACATGCGAGCTCAGGCAGAACTTATTTACGATACTCCCGGTAGTGGAAATTCATACGGTAACGTCTGTGCTGATACCGTATATATCCAGGCCGCAATGCAAGCGGCCGCTACTGCAGCCGGCTCGACAGCAGTACTCAACGTAACTGCCGGAACCGCAGGTATGGGAACTATAGCGGGGGATCCGGCCAATGTTGTCACCTGTCATTCGTCTGCAAGTGCCTGGGCAATAGAGTCCCCTTTAAAAATTCCGGAAGGCACATTTAATTTTTGGTGTGTAGATAATTCTGGCACATCAAAAGGGGAAGTGGGGACGACTCTGACTGCATCCGGAGCTCAGCAATACGCATGCTTATAGCACCATTTCGACCATTTATTAAACCCATGCACTATTCTAAACGCGGTTTTACACTCATCGAACTTTTGGTCGTTATTTCTATCATTGGTGTCTTGTCTGCAGTCGTTCTTGCTTTTCTCAACGGTGCTCGTGGTAGTGGTGCGGATGCGGCCGTAAAATCAAATCTGCAGAGTATACGCTCTCAAGCGGAGATTGTGTACAGTAATGATAATAGTTATACAAATATATGTACGGATCAGACCATCGTTAAGGCGGTCAATGCTGCCGCTTCGGCAGAGGGTTTGAGTTGG
>CAYNFW010000066.1:2517-3608 GCA_964396805.1 uncultured Candidatus Saccharibacteria bacterium
AATATAGGCTGTAACCCAACCGCGAGTGGAGCATCATACATCGTTTGGGTTCAACTTCCAAAGGGTGCAGGTAATGGCACATGGTGGTGTATCGACAGTAACGGAAATTCAAAAACTGAAGGAAGTTCTCCACGGTTTCAAACTACTTGTCCGTAATTCCTTGCTCGATGCGCGAGGCTCGGCTATACTTAATACTATCGTGATACCTCTCTTACTCATTTACATTTTTGTTATCGGTCTGCATGTCGGCAGTTTTATAAATGTGGTTGCACTGCGCTATGGCACTGGCTTGTCCTTTACGCGAGGCAGGTCGGTGTGTTTTTCCTGCGGTATGCCTCTGCATTGGTATGACATGGTGCCTGTGTTCAGCTTCCTCTGTCTCGACGGAAAGTGCCGTCGATGCCATAGTCACATTTCGTGGCAGTATCCCATCGTCGAGCTGACGTCTGGACTATTGTTTCTCGGTATCGCTCTCCGACAAATGGCTTTGTGGCCACTGTACAGCGGATTTTCCCACGGACTGCTTTATTCCATTTTATTTTTTATCTTTTATGCCTTTGTTTTTTCACTTCTCTTGGTTATCTGCATTTACGATATTCGTCACAAAATCATTCCTGACGCCGTGGTGTACAGTTTTATCATTTTGAGCATTATTAAACTTCTTCTTTTCATCTTTTGTCTCTCGTCGGCTGGCTTGCCGATTATCCTGACCAATATACTTGACCTCACTGCGCCGTTTATTTTGGCGGTGCCTTTTTGGCTGATTTGGCTTATATCCGATGGCAAATGGATCGGGTTTGGTGATATCAAACTGATGTTCGGCATCGGCGCATTGCTCGGACTTGCTCTCGGGATGTCCGCGATTATTCTTGCCTTTTGGATTGGTGCCGTGTGGGGTCTTACCTCTATCGTTTTGCAAAAAAGACGTGCACGTCGTGGGTATGCCGATCGTCGCACGTCGTGGAGTATGAATTCCGAACTGCCATTCGCGCCGTTTCTTATTCTCGGCACAGTCATCGTCTTTTTCTGGCACATTGATGTGCTCGGCATATCGCAGTTTTTGACTTTGATTCGCTAACATTTATGAAAAC
>CAYNFW010000067.1:0-3439 GCA_964396805.1 uncultured Candidatus Saccharibacteria bacterium
GGACGCGAGATCAAATAATGGCACACAACTGTCGGGATCACCTCCGATAAGCCAGGTCGCGGTAACCAACCCGGGCGCTGTTTGTGTCGGTGATGATGGTGTGAGGTTAAGAGAGACAGTTATTGGTGTTGGAGGTGCACAATAATCGCAGGTCTTTGATATACCTGGATATGGATCACCTCCAAATGTACCAGTGTCACAACTTATATTTCTAGAAGAATTCGCTGTGGAATACAAAAATTGAGCCGAGTTAACATCTCCAAAACGCACGTTTAAATTCTGTGCTGAACCTGGAACAATACATGTTGCGTTTTCATCTGAACAATGTATCCAGTTATTTCCTGGGCAAGAATCGGATGCGGGACAAACGCTGTCTGCGGGCTTTACAGCACTACAGTTGCCACTGGAATCATACGTACCAGAACCAACCATGCCACATTTGTTTGGGTCAGACGTACATGCCATACCAGTCTGCGGACCGGAACCGCTCCATCCAGTACACGAGATTACCGGATTACAGATATCCGTGTTGGCGGTGTAATAGTATGTCTGATTGGGAATACCCGTGCATACACCTGATGAATACGAATTACAATATGGCACTTGTTGATGGCTAGTGGTTTGTACACATGTCCTTGTACTGCCATTAGAAAGAGTTTCTGTCCACGGCGGTGTCGTCACAGTATTACAACTCCACGGACTTGTCGGAGGGGTGGTACCGTATGTAAAGACATCACATGTGTTCTGACACTGAGGAAGAGTTGCATGGGCAACGTTACTTAAAGAAAAATATCCGAAAAAACTACATACAAAGAGAAATCCAAAAAGAGAATACTGCACCCAGATTTTTTTTGACATAATAAATGTTGAGTTACTTTTTATGCACTATATTATACAATGTTCTTCGTCAAAAACACATAGTGGTAATGTGTGGATAAGAGTACAAAAATTTTTGCAGAAAATTTTCAGATTTTTTGCAAAAAATCGGCCGACATGGGTGTGGATAACTAACCTATAAATCGCTTGACAAATAATCTGGTTGGTGTATAGTGCAGATAGAACCTGCAGCTACGGCGGCAGGAATTTAGAAAAAGGGGCAACAAAATGCCTAAGTTTTTTGTTATCGCGCTTTTCACCGCCGTGGCCCTCCAGGGTCAGCAGGCGATTGATTTAACACACGGGTGTTTGCCGGCCGCTGAGGCCGCACAGACACCGGGAATGCCCACCTGCTTTGACAAAGCAGAGGGTCAACGTATGTACGAACGTCACGTCGCGGGAATGCGCCGTGTGCCGGTGCACGTCGGACAGGCGGTAGCCTTGCTACCAGCCGTTGATGTGCAATCGCCCATGGTTGTCACACTCGCTCGCGACGCGAGCAAGTGTGACATGGTCAGCCTCCAGTCAGTTGCTGGTATTCCGTGGGATGGGTCAACCATACTCCTCGGCGTCGAATACACTAGTCCCGTTCAAAGCGTGAAAAACGATAAGAACGGGAACCCGGTAGCGACCGTCAGTACAGTGCCTGGGACGCATATTATCGCGTCCTTAACACTCACCCCGTACGGGTCATACCCGTTGAGCAACTACTTCATTTCAAAGTTTGTTGTGAAAACGGAATGTCCGTCACCGTGGGAAGCGGATGGTGCGATAGCAACGTATCGGTTGTTGATTGTTCCACCGACTAATTCGGGGACAGGACCAACACCGCCGACAACCAGCAGTTCGGTCACTGTGGACAACCATGGGGATCCGGTCGCTATCGTCGCCACTTCGGCCTCTATGGTGTCAGACAACACTGTCGCCATCGACGGGACTGATCTGTCCGGAGATGTCTACGCGTTCGTGAACGATGTCCAGATGAACATAAGTCTGACATCACCGACTCGGGGTGTTATCACTGGTGTGCCAGCCGGTGCCATCATTCAGGTCGCCGCACGCGGTAGCACCTCTGTTCTTAGTATTAAGTAGTTCTTCGTTTCGCAGGGAATCCCCTGCTTCCCTCACAAAGAGCCCGACACTTCACAGTGCGGGCTCTTATTTCGTATCTGAATTTTATTTTCTCGCGACTTTCTTCCTTCTTTTCTTTCTGATATTTCTTTACCCTTCCTATTTCAACGCGGCGTCGATGGCTTGTTCAAACACGGATGGGTCCTGTGCACCGATTATTGGTGTGCCGTTTACAAATATCGTCGGTGTACCGGTCACGCCATATCCTCCGGCAGTTGTAGTGTCCGTAGCGATCTGTTTTGCGTATTTACCACTGTCGAGACAGGCGCCAAAGGCTGTCGGGTCGAGTCCCATCGCGCCTGCCATTTGCTTTTCGTTCGCGGCGCTCGCCCAGGCAGTAGACTCGTCGCCTTGATGTGCAAACATGTAGTCGTGGAACTGCCAGAATTTATTCTGTTCAATGGCGCAGTACGCTCCCTCCCCTGCCGTAGTTGAGTCCGGTCCGAGAAAAGCGACGTCCTGGTACACGAATTTTATTTTTCCTGTGGCGATGTATTTTGTCTGCAAGTCGGGCATAACGGTCTGAAAGAAACGCTCGCAGAACGGGCATCGGTAGTCGGCATACTCCACCACGGTCACTTTGGCGTTCGGATTGCCGAGATACGGTGTGTTCGGTGCGAGTTTAATGGTAACCTTGCTACCAGCTGGTTGAGCGTTGTTTTGCGTACCCCCAGCGATTGTGCCGGTCGGTCCGACAAATGATCTGTAGAGATAAAACATTGTGCCTGAAATAATCAAGGTAGAAATAATAACACTGAGGCCGACAACGTAGGCGGCAAAACTCAATTCCGTTTCGTGGTGATGTAGCATGATTGGTGGTTAGTGATATTGTAGGATTATATAAAATGTTGGAGTTCGAAGCAAGACATGTTACATGAACAACATCAGGAAAAACGGTCCGATCAGCCACCAAAAGATGTTGGTGGGGACGAACAGCGAGTCGAGCGTCGGGGAGAAATTGTAGAAAGCATCGAGATTGACTACAGAATATATCATAACTAGGGTCAGAATGACACCGATGAGAGCGAGACCGGCCACGCGGACAAAATGAAACGACCCGCCGTAACCGGATTCGGAGAAAATAAACCGACCGATGATAATGTCGAGAGGAACGAGGAACAGAAGGAAAATCAGAAACTTGTTGAACGCCTCCGGCTGAGCACCGTGCAAAAAAAGCAGTTTGGAAGTATACGGAAAATTTTGGAAGAGAAAGGCAGCCGGGTAGAACGCGAGAAGAAGCGAGATGATGCGACCCTTGCCGAAATATAACCCGTATGTTGCGAAAAGGACGAAAAGTGTGATGAGTACGATACTATCGTTCGTCAAAGCGGAACTTGATTTGAATAAATCAATGGGCATAGCGGATTGTAGTGATGTTTACTTCCCCAACAACGCATTCAACTGCACCTGCAGAGATGCAACAGTGGCAAGG
>CAYNFW010000068.1:0-3437 GCA_964396805.1 uncultured Candidatus Saccharibacteria bacterium
AAAATATCTTTCGGTGCGATATAAATCAGTCGCATACCGACATCAAAACCATTCTTCGAAACACTCCTGCCAAGCGCATTGATGGTGTCTTTCTCAACATCTGTTAATTGCCTGCCGGTGCCTGGAACGCTTTTACCATCCGGACCGACATCGCCTTTGGCTTTCTTTATAATATCGTCGATTTCTTTCTGCGCACCCTTTAGCCAACGCAGGTCGGCTGGCTCACCTGTAACTGGATCCTTTTCCTCCTTAATGTGAGCACGTAGAATAATTTGAATCCAGGCCTGGTGCCCCTGACCGAGAGAGCCGAGTGCCTCGATGAGCGGAGTGAGTGGATCAATCTTGTACTCATCCTTCGGATTTTTGTCCAGACCGTAGTCAATGTACGTTTTGATCGGATAGGCATCGGGTTTAATTAAATCAAACTCTGTGGCAAACATCGAATTCACAGCTGGATCATAGGACACGGGCAGAGTATAGTCCGGCACTTCGTATATTTCAATACCAGGAAATTGCGAGTATAGGTTTGCTTCGATTTGGCTTCTAGCTCCGCTTCTCGTCCACACAAAAAAGTGCACACTGCCACCGATCGAGACGAGCTCGAGCGAATGCCAAATTCTAACCGACCCTTTCCAATATTTTTGATACCAGTTTGCTTCCCCGAGCGTGCTAAAAAGTCCGCTAATGAAAAACTCGGCCGCTTGCGGAGACTTTAAAATTTCACGCGGCAGTTTGATTTCAAGCAAAACGTATGTCTGCTTTGCAAAAAACATCGCTCGTCGCCATCTCACCCACACGTCCCAGGCCGCAATAACGAGCAAAATCGGTACCCACACAAACCATGTGTTGACCAAAAAAACGATTGCAGGGTGAATGAGCGGTCCGTTTGCAAGCGCTTCAAGTGATGTGAACATACAAATAGTATACAAAATACGGCGCAAAAAAACCACCAGTCGGGTGGATCTTTTGTGTGCAATAGTTTCGGCTATTAAGCGATGTTGTATTTTCCGTCTTTCATTTTCTTGAACAGTTTCGGATTCTGGAGGTTGACCATGATGGTGTTTTCTTTGACATAACGCTCCTTCAAAACTTTTTTGATGATGTCTTCTTTTGTCATCGGACCGTTTTTTTCAATCACTCCGCGAATAACATCTTTAACCACACCGGCCATGTACCCCCACTCCTTCAACGCGTACAAGCCACGACCAACAAGAACAAACCGTGGGTCTTTGATGAGCTCGTTGTGCGTTGTGGCGACATGCGCCTTTTTCTTGAAAAGTTCCGTAATAAGTTTAGCAACCTCTCGGAAATGTATCGGTGAGCCGTGTTTGCGAATAACGAGAAAGGCATAGTCGCGCATGCCTTTTGCGTGAATGTTCGATGAGTTGGCTTTACCCCATTCACCTAAAGGATTTCTGTCGATAAGTTTTGAAAGTGCCAACCAGCGTTTTGCAATCTCTTCGTTTTTGTATTTGTCGTTGACGTCTTTGACGTGCTCCAGAAAGCGAGCGACCATGTCGGACTCGAAAAGAATTTCATCATCGGACAGCGTTGAGTAGAGACGTCGAAGCGACTCGTCGATTTTCTTGGACATATCTTTATCCACGTGCCATCGGTGCTTGAATTCGCTATCTTCTTTTTCTTTTATGAAATCCTCACCGACGACAAGGAGAAAGTGTACGTGGTTCTGTGTGTTTTTGTCTTTTGCAAAGTGAGTCAAAAGTTCCTCCTCGGAAACAACGACACCGAGGGAATTGATAATAGCTTTTATCTCATCAAAAACCGGCTTTTCCTTGGTATATTCCTTGGACTTGCGGATATTGATGATGGAGTAATTTTCTATCTGTCGAACACGCTCACGAGTAATTTTGTACTTTTTGCCGATAGCCTCAAGTGTCATTCTTTTATCACTGGCGAGACCAAAACGACCGACAAGCACATCCTGCGCGCGCGTACCCAAAACGGACAAAAGCCGTTTGGTAACCTGCTTTGGTTTGAACGTTATTGTTGTTTTTTCTGTTGTCATATGCTTTATTTGTACCACCCCCGCGATTTTAAGTCAAGCACCTTGTCAAGGTGTACAATTTCATCCATTACGACGTCACAATATTTACAAGCTTGCCCGTGATGTAGATTATTTTTTTAATTTCCTTGCCCACGAGCCACTTATCCACAGTCGGCAATGATTTTGCAAGCCTCGTAATGTCCGCCTCCAAGATATCCGGCGCGACATGAACTTCAGCACGAACCTTGCTGTTAATCTGTATTACAATAGTCACTTGACTTTCTTTTATTTTCTCAGTGTCAAATTTCGGCCATTTTTCCTGTACGATAAGTGTTTTGTGATTAAGCTCGTGCCACAACTCCTCGGTAATATGCGGCGCAAACGGCGAGAGAATTTTCAAAAACAATTCAAAATCCCCCATTGCAATCTGTCCTCCGTTCGCCGTCAGTTTTTCCATCTCATTGACCAAGATCATCATCGCCGACACTGCGGTATTGAAGGCAAAACTTTCAATATCACTTCCCACTTTCAGTATCGTCTTGTGCAGAGATATCTCAAACTTTATGTACTGGTCTGTGTCAAAGGGACTCCTTGTCACATCCTTTTTGGTAAGGACAGTCTTTGCCATTTTTATGCTCCTTTTTTCTGCTACAACCTTTCCCACGAGTTTCCACACGCGCTCAACAAACCGTCGCGAGCCGATCAAATTGTCCGTACTCCACGGTAATGTTCCCTCGAACGGTCCCATGAACATTTCGTACACGCGCAATGTGTCTGCACCATATGTTCCCACAATCTCGTCCGGATTTACAACGTTGCCCCAGCGCTTACTCATTTTTCGGTTGTCCGTGCCGAGTATCATTCCCTGATTTTTCAAGGTCTGAAACGGCTCTTCCATCGACACGAGTCCGAGATCTTTCAGAAACTTGTGCCAGAAACGTGCATAGAGTAAATGTCCTGTCGCATGTTCCGCTCCACCGACATACATATCCACATTTTTCCAGTAGCGAATCGCTTTTTTATCGGCAAACGCTTTCTTATTTCGCGGATCCATGTATCGCAAGAAATACCATGACGATCCCGCCCAGCCCGGCATGGTGTTCGTCTCGTATCCTTTTTTTGTCCATGCCGACACCGATGCAAGCGGCGACTCACCCGTGCCCGTTGGCTTATATGATTTCACGTCGGGCAGTTTGAGCGGTAATTGTTTTTCGGGCACTTCGTGAATCATTCCTTTTTTGTCTGTCATGAGCGGAATCGGCTCACCCCAGTATCTCTGTCGTGCAAACACCGCATCACGCATTTTGTATTTTGCCACCATTTTTCCACCAACTTCCTTGATGATTTCTGGCCGCGCTTCTTGCGATGTTATTCCGTTAAATTTCCCGGAATTAATGAGAATACCCTCGCCGGTAAACGGCTTTTCTCCGTG
>CAYNFW010000069.1:0-1376 GCA_964396805.1 uncultured Candidatus Saccharibacteria bacterium
GCACAAGCAAGGCGCACGTGACAATAGCAACCGATCCGAAAAACTTTTTCGCCAATACAAAAAACCGTGTGAAAAACATATTCACAGTATATCAGATGTAGCAAGAGTAACAAAACGCAACCATTTCTGTCGCCAGAATCGGTTGTGTTTTGTTACCCAGCTGCCTCGGCAAGAGCTTCTTCCTCTTTCTTGCCTTTCTTTTCCACTTCAATAGCGGACAGGTCGACAGGAGCAACTTCCTCGACTTCTTCGGCTTTTGGTTCAGCGGCAGATGCAACAACTTCCTCCGGATCCTCTACTAGAGTTACACCGGCCGGCATTTTGATATCCTGTGCCAAAATCTGACTGTCAAACGTGAGGAGGGACGAGATATCGACTTTAATATCATGTGGAAGGTTTTCCGGTGATGCGGAGATTTTGATTTCGTGGAGCGTCTTGACGAGTAAACCTCCGAGATCTTTGACCGCGGGCGAAACGCCGACGAACTCGAGCGGTACGGAAACTTCGATTTTCTTTCCTTTTTCAAATACGTAAAAGTCGGCATGTCGGACTGCATCAGTCACGGGGTCAAGATCGACTGCGGTGATGAGCGCATCAACGGACGAGGTCGGAGTTTTAAGCGTGACCACACCGGATTCGCCGGCAATTTTCCACACTTTTACAAAGTCTTTCTGGAGAATCGCCACCGGTGTCGAAGGAGTTTTCTTACCGTAGAAAATGGCGGGCATAAAACCAGCCTTGCGCAAGTTGGCGAGATTTTCGGTCATTTGTCGTGTTCGTGTTTCCAATATAGGCATGTCCGAGAGTATACCCGATTGTTAAAAATAAATCAACTTGCTTGTCCTGGCGGCAGAGGAAGAGCATTATTTATTGCAGGCGGTACAGTTCTATCTTTTGGTATATATGGCGGAGTCTGAATGAACAGTGCAAAGAAAATCAAAGCGATGGTAAGGCATAAAATACTCAATGCGATGAGGACATAGTTGGCGTGCGTACCCGTCGGTACCACTTTGTGTTTGACAAGTTCTTTGGCGATGACACTATCTGGCTGGGATTCTTTACGTCTTGGAACTGCCAATGTGGCAAGCTCCTCATCCTGCTCAAATTCAACCTCTTTTTCGTATGTTTTCTTGAGTTCTGCCATGTGTGCAGTATAGCAAATAGTAGCCCTTATTATAAGGTTTTTACACACTTGACTTTGCAGTTCATAGGTGATATAATACAGGATAGATGAGTATAATTGCTGTAATTTTCATAGTCGGGATATTGATGAGAGCGGAAAACTCTCGTCCCGACTACAAGATATTGGAGGGGCTCGAAAAATTCGACCCCCTCCATCAAATGTAAGACCCCTCGGCCGGTTGCTCGCACGCTTC
>CAYNFW010000069.1:1386-3412 GCA_964396805.1 uncultured Candidatus Saccharibacteria bacterium
TTTATTCCATTCCGTTGAACGTTTTCAACTTTTTTGTCACCACGTCCTGAACAGCTTTAACTGCGCCTTTGAGAAACTTATATGGTGCAACTTCATCGGGCATTTCCTGGAGAGCAAGCACGAGACCTTGTTTATACGCTACGCGAATTTCGGTATTAATATGCACGATGGCAATTCCCTGTGCGATGGACAGTGTGAAATCATCGACCGAGTTGCCGGAACCACCATGCAAAACGAGTGGCAGACCGGTCGCCTCCGCAATTTCTCGAACACGTGCAATATTCAATTTCGGATCAACCCCGCCGCGAAGCATGCCGTGGAAGTTTCCTACCGCCGGAGCGAGCATGTCCACACCGGTTGCCATAACAAACTCTTTTGCCTTTGCCGGATCGGTCAGTGACTTTTCGTCGAGGAGGACACCCTCGGGAATGGCATCGAGCACTTTTGATGATTGTCCGATAAAGCCGAGCTCGCCTTCAATGAGAATATCGCGACCGGTTTGCTTTGTAACTTCGCGTGCATAGTCAACACACTTTTTCGTCAGTGCGATGTTTTCCTCAAATGTCAGCGCCGCACCGTCGATAATCACAGAATCAAATCCGGCGTCAATCACTTCTTTTACACGGTCGAATGAGTAGGTATGGTCACCGTTGAGGAATATCGGGTAGTCATACTCGTCGCGCAGACTTCGCACCAGCGCAGCCGCTTGCGGCACTCCGACGAAGTCCCGCTCGCCTTCGGAGACACCGATGATAATCGGTAGTTTGAAATCCGCCTCGCGCACACCCGACGCAACCATCTCCGCACCAACTGCCTGTGCCGCGCGAAACACACCCCACAATCCCTCAAGGTTCGAAATATTAAAATGCCCGATGGCAACTTTTTTCTCTTGTGCCTCTCGGACACAGTCGCGTAATGTTTTCATACGACTATTGTATCAAAACGTTTTTTGTTATACTAGCTGTATGAAAAAATTAGATATTCTCGCCATTGGCGATACGGTCATAGACGCTTTTATCAGATTACAAGACGCGGAGTTGATATGCGACACAGATAAAAAAAATTGCAAACTCGCCGTACGATATGGCGACAAGGTACCATACGAGTCGGTGACTGTCTGCAACGCGGTCGGCAACGCAGCCAACGCGGCAGTGTCCGCTTCACGACTCGGATTGTCATCAGGGATGCTCACATATGTCGGTAGTGACCAAAACGGTGCGGACTGCATAGCTGAGTTCAAAACTAACAACGTTGCGACTGACCTAGTGCGTGTCGCGGACGGAATGAAAACAAACTATCACTACGTGCTCTGGTACGATGTCGACCGTACCATTCTTATCAAGCACGAAAAATATGCGTACACACTCGATGGCATTCCTGAGAACAGCGACGCGCCGAAATGGTTGTATGTCAGCTCGCTCGGTGAAAATTCATTTCATTTATATGAAGATATCGCAGGATATCTCGACAAAAATCCGTCGGTCAAACTGGCTTTTCAACCGGGAATTTTTGACATCAGACAAGGTGTGGAAAAACTTGCACATATATATAGTCGAGCACAGGCAATGTGTTGCAATGTTGAGGAAGCACAGAGAATTCTTGGTGAAACCAGTCGCGACTTGAAAGTTTTGATGGCAGGTTTGTCAAAACTCGGACCAAAAGTGGTACTCGTGACAGACGGTATCGACGGTGCGTACGGATACGATACACGACTGGCTGACGAAGGATTTTTCTTTATGCCTGTCTACCCACACAAACCATATGAACGCACCGGCGCCGGTGATGCTTTCTTTTCAACTGTGGTGTCATGTCTTGCAATGGGGAAATTATTGGACGAGGCGCTGACCTGGGGTCCGATCAACTCAATGTCCGTTGTACAACAAATTGGCGCACAGAAAGGCCTACTTACTGTGGACAAGCTCCAAGAATTTTTGAAACAAGCGCCACCAGACTACGTGCTGAAGAAAATATAAATGTTTTAGGTACACACATTTGGCGGATTAGTTTTTCTTGTAGTCGGCAAGGA
>CAYNFW010000070.1:0-3411 GCA_964396805.1 uncultured Candidatus Saccharibacteria bacterium
TTCGTTTCGTCGAGCTTCGTCAGTCCGCGGGTGACCTCGCGAATGAGCGATGCCGACTCACCGAGTTGCGTGCGCACCGACTCGTTCATATGCCGCGTCGACTCGCCTATTTTCTGGTCTACCGTTCGATTGAGTTCGTTGATTTGTTGGAGAATGAGTTTCAAACCAGTGTCATCGTTTTTTCCGCCTCCTCCATGTGGTCGCAGAAAAAGCATAATCAGCACACCGGCAACAAACGCCGCGAGAATGAAAAGAATGGTAGTTGTGTCCATGCGCCTATTGTACCAAATTGTGTTCACCTGTGGTATCATTGTAAAAATCATATAACACAACATATATGCCACTACATCAAACAATCAAAAATCAAATACAGGAGGCGATGCGTGCCCACGACGAAGTGCGTCTCCGAGTCGTTCGCGGACTCGTTTCGGCTTGCACCAATGAACTTGTATCACTAAAACGTAAAACCCATGATCATTTAACGGACGAGGAAGTGCTTGCAGTCATACGTCGCGCGGTCAAACAACGCAAGGATTCGATTGAGCAATTCATAAAGGGCGCACGCGAGGACTTGGTAGCTATGGAACGTGAGGAACTTGTCGTGCTTGAGGCGTATCTGCCGGCACAAATGTCCCGCGAAGATGTCATGACTATCGCCCGAGCCAAAATGCATGAGTTACATGTGACCGATAAAAGTGGCGCAGGTAAGTTTGTGGGCGCTCTGATGAGAGAACTGAAAAGCAAAGCTGACGGTGATGTAGTCAAGTCGGTTGTCGACGAATTGCTGGCTTAACACGGCTGTACTTCGCAATAACTTGACATAAATGTAAAATAGGAGTATAATTCTGATTAGAGGTACACATGAAATTTAGACAGCAATCGCCTCGATATCCGAGGGCACTTTTTTTTGATGTGTTGGGGTGGGTCGTGTGCACTGGTGTTGTGGCGCTGCCATGGCTCGCCATTTATATGCTGGTCAGAGGATGAGATTTGTCCCCAGGTCAGTTTTACTTGCGCAATTGGTCGGTGACCGTGTTGCGCTCTCTCGTTTCGGCCGACTTGGCGCGACGAGAAGAAGAGAAATTCGGCAAGCTGAAAAAATAAAAAAAGAAGAAATGCTTGCCGGACAGCTTCGCGAGTGCGAGCAGATCGCACACGAAGCACACGAAGATATTTGCCCCGTCGATGACTGAAAAGTCGTCGACGGGTTTTACGTTGTGGAGGTTTTATTTCTTGTATTTCTTCAGTATTCCCTCTTCGATTTCCGCCCGGTTGCCACCAAATGAAAGATACGATAACTGTTTGAGAGACTCAACGACGTCCGGGTTGCCACGCGGTGGAAACGGTTCGTGAACATTGAAACCTTTCTCGGCGCGACCCTTGACCAACATTTTCACATACGCGTTCAGATTTTCTATATTCATAATATCTTTGGCTGTAAAAACGGGCGAAAATTGTTTCTCCAAATACTCGGCATCTTCGGCGCTCACTCGGAAAGACACGATTGAGCCGACATTACCGAACACGGCGTCGCGAATTTTCTCCTGCAATTGAGCGATGAATTGGTGCGCCACGGTAAGGGATAGTTTGTATTTACGCGCTTCGGAGAGAATGCTCGAAATGGAGTCAGTAGTGATGTTCTGGAATTCATCGATGTACAAGTAGAAAGGTGGAAGCGAGCCACCGGAGGATGTCATGGCGTCTACACGTGACAGCGCGGCCATGAGAATTTTCCCGACAAGAATAAGTCCGATAAGGTTTGCGTTGATGTCTCCCAAACGACCCTTCGACAAGTTGACCAGCAGGATTTTTTTATTATCCATGATGTCACGGAAGTTGAAGGATGATTTTTCTTGGGCGATAATCGGACGCATGATGTCGTTTGCAAGAAAAACGTCAAACTTACTCGTAATGTACGGCACAATGTTGGCCAGCGACGCTTCCCCGCCGGCCTTCTCGGCCACTTCGGTCCAGAACTGCACCACCACCGGATTTTTACATCGCGAAATTTTCAAATCACGAAAAGCCTTATTGGACATCACACGCGACACGTCGAGTAGAGTGCATCCGGTTTCCAGGTCTTCGATGACGAGCATGGTGGCGTTGCGGAAATATTGCTCGAACATCGGTCCCATTGACTCCGGTACTCCGCCGTACAATTTTTGGAAAATAGAAAAAAGTTCGTTCACCACAAATGTTTTTTGCTCGGGGAAACGTGGATCATACTCAAGCATATTGAGCGCCATTGGTCGTTCGGTGTATGATGGATCAAAATAAATAACATCGTTATACCTTTCTTGAGGAATATTTGCCAAAATATCAAGAATATCCGTGCCATGCGGGTCAATAAAACAACAACCGTTGCCGCGTGCAATATCTTGGATAATCATATTTTTCAGAAAAACAGTTTTTCCGGTGCCGGTTTGCCCGATGACATAGAGATGTCGAAGACGATCGTCGTCCGCCATGAAGACTTTGGTATCGACATTGCGGAAGGTGTTTGTACCGAGGAATGTGCCATCGTTTCCCATATCGGCTGGTGCCGGTGCCGAGACGGACTGCGTCTGGCGGAGTTGCGGTGTCGGTGCAAGGAGTGTGTTGTGAAAATGAATAAGCGTGGTCAGCTCGTGAAGGTTCAAGGGAAGTATCTCGTCAGAGTTATACGCGCGAAAAGAAAAATCATGGAACATTTTTTGCAGGCGCGAACCGTTGTAGCGTGTGCAGACGAGGCCGTTCGAAACCGTGTCGGTAAACTGGTTGAAACTGGATTCGATGCCGGACAAAATTCGCTCCGCTTCCTCACGACTTTTGGCCGAGGCGATAATACGAATGTTGGTAGCAACAATAGTCGAGGAGATTTTACGCTTAATTTTCTGAATTGCCTCGCTGTCTATCGGCTTTTTTTCCTCGCCTTCCTTCGGTGCCTTGGAAAAAATCAAGTCCTTGAAACCTTTGCCTATTTCTCCGACAATCGTTTCTGGCATCTCAATGGCCTGCTTTGTCGGCGTGCCTTTTTCAATTTGGTCAATCGCCCACTCGTATTTTTTACTATAGTAGTCACCGCGGGGCGAAAAAATAATCTGCACTGCCGCTCCTTCGCCTTCTTTTTGAATTTTTGAAAAACTATTAAGAATGACGTTGAGTGGATCGTGATCAAACGCCTCGTACGTTTTAAACGGATACACCGGGTTTTCTTTTGTTGTGATATGTGAGCCGAGCGAGACGCCGTCCTCGTTGAAGACATTGTAGTCGTCGATCATTTCGGTCAATCGCGCATCGTGAAAAATGGAAATGATTTGTTTTTCAAAAAGGTCTTTGAAAGAAACCGGCACGGCGACGTAGAAAATAAACTGGTCACTACCGTTGCCGTTGGCGATTTCCAAAACGATGTAGTTTTTATCATGATCTTTG
>CAYNFW010000071.1:0-3401 GCA_964396805.1 uncultured Candidatus Saccharibacteria bacterium
CTGAATTGATCCGGGTCGATACCTTGCATGGCGTCGACTGTACCGGTCTGCCAGCCGGCTGAGCGCCTCCCGCGTGCCAGTCAACTACACTTTTTTCCACTTCGGCTCGCGGTCGGGCAAACTGGGCACGCGAGCTTGCGATGACTTGCTCGCGGAAACTTACTTCCGGTCGTGCAATTGGAGCCATACCCTTGGCAGAAAACGGCTGTGACGATACGGCATCAATCATCAGCTTCAAATATATCTGCGCAAAACCGAGGTTGACCAAATCCTCCGCTGTGAATGTCGGTGCAAATTCTTTTTCCAAGACTTCAGCGTCAAATGCCCCAACGCGAAAAGTAATCATCGTACCGACGTTACCAAAAACCGCGTCACGCACTTCCTCTTCCATTTGCTCGATATACTGGTGCGCGATGTTCAGCGACAGTTTGTATTTGCGCGCTTCGGATAAAATATCTGCGAAGGATTTGTTGGCAAAAGACTGAAACTCATCAACGTACAAATAAAAGTTCGGAAGTTTTGCCAGATCTGCCTCGTTTTTATCCGCACGCGACATTGCGGCAAGGTAAATTTTTGTAATAAGCATCGAGCCGATCAACCGCGCGTTTCCCTCGCCCACCAAACCTTTAGACATGTTGATGATGAGAATTTTTTTCTCATCCATAAATTTACGAATATCAAAAGAGGACTCCGGCTGACCGAGCAAGTTTCGGACAAGCGGGTTCGCAGTAAATTGACCGACTTTATTTTGAATTGCCGGAATGGCCTCGGCCACAAAACGCTCGGTCCATTTGCCATATTCTTCGATCCAAAATGTTTTAACGGACACGTCTTGTATGTTGTCCACCACCTTTTTTCGGTACTCCTTGTCGGTCAACATTCTGTTCACACCGAGCAGTGTCGCGCCGGGATATTCAAGCAATGCGAGCAATGTGTTGCTCAAAATATATGCCATGCGCGCCGACCACGCATCCACCCAAATTTTTTCGAACGTGGACATAAGCCCATTCACCACGAGATGCCTTTTGTCCGGACCGATGTCCTCGAGGACGTTGAACGATATCGGATATTCCATATCAAACGGCGCAAAATACAGCACGTCTTTTATACGGTTTTCCGGCACGTAATCGAGAAGTTTTTCGGCCGTACCTCCGTGCGGGTCGATTAACGCCAGACCGTTTCCGTTTTGTATGTCCTGTATTGCCAGGTTTTCCAGGAGTGTAGACTTTCCCATTCCTGTTTTTCCGATGACGTACATGTGTCGAAGGCGATCTTTTGCTTTGATTCCAAAGCGTATTTTTTTATTGCGTGCGTCGGTCTCGCCGAAGTATGTGATTGCGTTGGGGTCCATGGTGTCGTAATTATACAATATTTTGTTTAAAAAATCATAGTCGCACATACTTTTCCGCCACCAGAATAATTTCTTGCTAGAAATTTTCTTCCCGCTCGTCGCTCAGGAAAACAATGTCCTCCTCGTGTGTGACCAGTGTCTATATACTTCATAAGCTGTCGAAGTCTCCTCTCAAAGTCGGTTCTTGTCGGGCGAGCACCACCATTTTTAACACATCTTTTTTCTTGTTTTTTATTTTTTTAAATTATTTTTAGTCATATTTTACTTCGCATCAAGTGCACCGACCGTGTATTTATTCGAGGCGGACCAGAGGAGCCAGGAGGTGAGGCCGTCCGCGTAGGTGGCTTGTATTTGGTCGCGAACATCCGTGGCAGTGTAATCCATGGTTAGACCGAAATCTTGCAACCAAGGGCGAAGTATGGCCAAATGGACCTGCGAGAATGGCACATTTTCAGCCGTAGCCGTCGAGCTTGCCAGAGCGTTCTCGCGGTCAACGGCGGACTTCATGGCGTACTGTACCACTTGATACGGATATTGTTCCGGATTTTTATAACCCATAAACATCGTTGCATAGTGCGACGGATAGACCATCGGGTCAACGTAGTCAAAATATGGCAGTGCGTTATCAAGTACTTGACCGATACCCATATCGTCATCGGCGGTCGTGGTCATACCAAATAGGTCGGCAGAAATTCGCAAGCGCGACGTGTCAGTCGCTGTGTCACCCACCAAGTTCTCGTGAAGATATGCGAAAAAGTTTTTTATAACTGTCGATTTCGGCGTGGTCGAACTTTCCGGATATGAAATGTCATGCAAGTTGCCATCCGACGGATAGCGCACATAGTCAAAATTCACTTCATCAAAACCGGTGGAGTATGCTTCCTTGGCAATCATGGCGATGTACGCCCAATATTCCTGCGAGCCGGGGTCAATCCACGAAATTCCCTTGTCATCCTGCCAGACTTTCGTTCCCGCCAAATTTTTGACAGCCAAATCCGGTCGATATTTTACAAAATATGCATCCTGAAACACCGCGACGCGGGCAATAACATACACGCCTTTGTCGTGAAGCGACTGGATAAACTCCGGCATGTCGCGCACCCGCACACTTTCCGAACCGTACGCTTTGAGCGTCGGGTTGTCATCAATATTGAAGGTGATGTTGCCCGAGTAATCTTTAATATCGATGACCACCGCGTTCGCCTTCGTCGTGTCGAGTATGTTGACCAGCCCGTTGCGGATGGACGGCGTACCCGCTACCCAGCTCGTCATGTATATGCCTTTGATGGCTTCAGGCGGTGCGATGTGGGTGGCAATAAAAGCTGGCGTGGTGGACGTCGCGGTCACTATCACAGGTGTCGACGATGCGTGTGATGCCGTTCCAAATATTCCACCCATCGCTTTTGCCAGTGACGCGTTTTGTCCGGCAACATAATGGTCGCTGAATACCGCCGGCATGACAACGAAAAATATGCCGGGGAAAAGAAAAGCACCGAGAACGATGCATATGCTTTTATATTGTTGAAAAAATTTCATGTTTACATCACAATATCATCTGTCTCCTTTTCCGCATGCGTTTCAATGCGCGAATCCATCGGTACATTTTCTGTGAACACAGGTGTAATTTTTTCTCTGCGTCGCGGACGTTTGCCAAGTGTCTTTTTCGGCAAAGTAATTTTCACCGATAGAGCGATGAGCGCAAGTCCACACACTACGAGCAAGAAAACTTTCCACGACGACGGGATACCAAAAAACGTCTCAATGAGAATGATAAAAATACCGATGAACAATGTGCTTTTGTGCTGAATCATAAAAAATAAATGCTGATATATGTATTATACACAACTCATTCAAAATAAAAAGTTGAAAATTTTGCACGAAAATGGGCCCCGACGAATCGGGGCCCGGCCTGAGTGAGAGACAAAAGATTACGAAGCAGAACCTGTCATTACTGCTTCCAGAGCGAGCGCTGGAACCATAATCGCCGACAACCGAACATCTGCGGCGTGGCCGTTGAGAAGTTGAGGGTCGACATCACCGTTCTTTACAT
>CAYNFW010000072.1:0-3330 GCA_964396805.1 uncultured Candidatus Saccharibacteria bacterium
GTAGCCGGAGATAAACATACCTTGGTATCGGCGCGATGTGCCGTAGATTGCACCTTCGGTCACCGTGGCATCCGTCACAACATCGTTTGAAAGTGTCAGGGTTACATTGACCGTCTGATGACCACCGGGCGAAATGTAATTTCCGACTGCGCTGTACGTACCATTTTTATACACACTCATTTGTGTCGGGGTGGGGGTCGGCGTCGTGACAGGAGTTGTCGGTGGTATGGTCGGCGGAGGTGTCATTGTATCCGTTGTCTGTCCGGTGGTATCAGTCGTCGCCACAACAGGGTTGCTGGTCTGACTATTTTTTGACGTTACAAAGATATATCCGAGACCGCCGGCCAAAACGACAACAATCAGTCCGATAAGAATTCCCTTAACTCCTCCATGCTGTGCACGTGCGCGCGGTGTGTTGTGTTCCATGAAAAATGTATGAAAAATTAAAAATAATAAAAAGCACAGTGAAAACTTTATGTATAATACCAAACCACGATAAATAATCAAATACACCAAGCTAGCTGACGTTTGTATCGAGTTGATCCATAGTAATACCGTTCTCTTGGAGAATTTGCTTTATGGTCTTACCTGATTTGAGCTCTGTTTTAACCGCCTGTGCGTCAAGTCCGAGTGAGACGGCAAGTGAGACGGCCTTTGTGGATGAGTTAAAACGGTGTGTGAGATGCATACCGGAAGCGTTTTTGGTCGAAACCGCCGAGGTGTACTCCGGATTCGCCATGGCCAATGCACTTCTGCCACCAAGCGCCGCTCCGGCCAAAATCATCGAGGTCAGCACACCGGTTCGCGCCCCTTCCCAGACCATTTTTCTCATTTTGCTCAAATTTTTACCAAACTTTTTGTTGTAATATTTACTCATTAATTGTTTTGGTTACGACACGAAATAATAATGTAATAATTTTTATGATTATTGCTCGCGATTATACCCTGACAGTAATTAATACAGCGTGAAGTAGGGTTTATTTCATGTCGTTAACACAACACAATCTTATCCTTATTGTCCTCCAAACTTTGTCACCCCATACGCGTGAATAGAGCCGTCGGGCATGACGTCGCCACCGACGATGACATGATCACCGACGGAGAGAAATGTGCTGACATCCGTGCCGGCAGGAACAATGATAGTGGTCGTGGCATCATCGAGGTCGGTGTCATAGTCATTGTGGGTCACGGTAAAGACATTGCCGGAAATGCCGGTGACAATGCCGTTAATGACACCATTTTCGCGGTGCGAGATGCGAATATTGCCGTAGAGCGGTCCGACCATCGGCGAAAACGGTGGCGGTAGGCGATGCTGTTCGGCTTGATGCAAGAGAGTATCGTGAAGCGATGTCACACTGACAATATAGCCTAGAAATACAAGAATAACGGTCGTACCGGCGAAAAGCATCATGACCGGTCGGTTGTAGCCAAAACGAAATCTGCGAACGAGCCAGTCGAGTGCCAAGAGAAGCAACATATCGAGCAGAAACGCCACCCACGGGAAGAGAATGATGAACGCTTCAATGCCGCGCCAACCGAAACCGAGAAGAAGCAGATGCCCGCTGACCACGATAGTGAAAAGCGTATAGCTGATGAGAAAAATGGTTGTGATGAGCATAAGCACCACGAGGGTAATAAAAGCCACCATCGAGAGGACAAAGTAGGCTTTCGGTCGCATTGACACGTCCCCCGCTTTTATTTTCTCTAATATTTTATTTTTGAAATTGTCTTGTTCCATGTTTTTTGAGTTTTCCGTGTTCATATTCTTTTTATTTTTTTTGCTTTATACCCTGTCTGTACCGCTCGTCGATTTCCTCCATGCTGGCATATACTTTTTTCAGAGCTTCTTTGGCGCGAAGCAGTCGGATACCGACCGTTCCGATAGGAATGTGCAAGACATCGGAAATTTCTTTGTATGACAGTTCTTCCAGATAATACAGCACGATAATTTCTCGATACTGCGGAGCAAGCTTTTCCATACCGCGATCAACGATTTCTTTCATCTCTCTCTGCTCGCGCTCGCGGACAAGCGGATCCTCAACCACCGTGTGTGTGAGAAGCTCATCGAAATCAAAGAGATGCAACGGTACGCGCGAATTTTTTTTGAGAACGTTAACATACGTGTTGTGTGCGATGCGGTAAATCCACGGCGAGAATTTCTGCGACGAGTCGAAACTCTGGATGTTCTGATACACTTTTATAAAAACTTCCTGGACAACATCCTCGATATTCTCGTGATTGGACAGGAATTTTTTTCCATACCGAAAAAGTTTCGCTTCGTAGCGTTCAACAATCAAACCGAAGGCTTCAGACTGGCCTGCCTGCACACGTTTAGCAACCTCCTCGTCTGTCAGCTCTTGTGCTGTCCCACCGGAATGTTCCGCTACGCTATTCATGTCTTTACTATACAGTAATACACCGCTCCATGTAAAAAGTTTCAGAGCCGAAAGTTTAGCTATTTGTTTTGAACGTGACTGTCGGCTCAGAGGTCACCGGAATAACATTAAATCGCACGCGGCCGATAACTTCACCGGAAAGCGTTTTGACGTTGACACGCCAATGACCGGCGGAAAGGTTGGAGCCTTGTGAATATGTCCGGAAACCACCATCACGCCCACCAATAACAGACAAGTCGATAGTGCCTTGCGTCACCCAGGAGTTCGTCTGCGAGTCAAAATACTGCCATTCATGCACGACTGTCGTGTCGAGCGACGTCGGTAAAAATATGGCGCTGTAGACGTACACATGGTCGCTTGATGTGACGTGAATGTCCGGATACAGTGCAAGATACTCCTGCAACCAACCATTATCCTCATACCCCACAACATAATCCCCTTGCGAATCGCGAGTGATGGAATGATACACGCCTGCATCCTTGAGCGAGAGCGGAATCGGTGGAAGCAGGTGTGCAAAATATAGAAGATTGACGACTATAAAAATTCCGGCAACCATCGCATAAACAGGATGAGAACTTTGTTTGTATTTTTTCTTGTGAGTATAAAAAAGTATCCAGAGAAAAAGCGCGATGCCGACAAGACTGACTACACCGGAAATGAGAAAGACTTGTATGCCTATCTGGTGCATGACGACCGGCACGAGGAAAATGGCAAACGAGTACAGAGACAGAAAGAAAAGCGAAACCTGAAAACGGAGACGAACAAAACGCTCCTTAAGTCGCTCATTTGCGATAAATGCGAGTGCAAGTAGAAGAATAAACGGCCAACTGACCGCAATATCCGAACTGCGAAAATAGAAAACGAGAAATGTCGACAGAAGTCCACCAAAGAAAAACTGGAGTACGTTCACAAGCCAAAAGTGAATTGTTTCCGG
>CAYNFW010000073.1:0-3235 GCA_964396805.1 uncultured Candidatus Saccharibacteria bacterium
ATGTTTTCATATTTCAATTGTACAAGACTGCTGCACTTCAAGGTTTAGTTCAGGATGACAATCCTACTTATTGCAAGCAAAGTTATCGCAGGAATTTTATTGGCGATCGCAGTCGAGTGTGTGCAAACCACAAGACTGCCGAGATAGTAGTCCTTCAAACTGGGCCGGGGTGTTACCTCGGCCTTTCACTTATCTATTTTTTTGCCGCTACTTCCGATACGCCTTATACTGCTTCAGAGCCTTTTTCAAATATTTTCCGGTATAACTTTTTTCATTATTTGCCACTTCCTCCGGTGTGCCTTTGGCCACGAGCTGTCCCCCACCGTCGCCACCTTCCGGCCCGATATCAAGCACGTAGTCGGCGGATTTTATAACATCCATGTTGTGTTCGATGACAAGCACCGTGTTACCTTTGTCCACAAGCTTCTGCAAAATTTCAATCAACTTTTTAACATCCTCATAATGTAAACCTATGGTCGGTTCGTCGAGCAAATATATGGTTTTCTGCAGATGCGGACGATACAACTCGGCAGAAATTTTAACACGTTGAGCCTCGCCGCCGGAAAGCGTCGTGGCGGACTGTCCAAGTTCCAGGTAGCCAAGTCCGACTTCATTGAGCGTTTTCAGCCGGTCATACACCGCGGGAATGTCTTCGAAAAATGTCAGTGCTTCTTCAACGGTCATCTTAAGCACATCGTAAATATTTTTCTTTCTGTATTGCACTTCAAGCGTCTCTTTCATAAAACGTTTACCGCGACAGACATCGCATGGCACATATACGGTTGGCAAGAAATGCATCTCAACTTCAATCATGCCGTTGCCTTGGCATGTTTCGCATCGCCCGCCTTTGACGTTGAAAGAGAACCGGTTCGCCTTCCATCCGCGTGCTCGGGCTTCGACCGACTCGGCAAAAAGATCGCGAATAAATGTCCACGCTCCGGTGTACGTCGCCGGGTTAGAGCGTGGTGTCCGACCGATTGGTGACTGGTCGATGAGTATTGAACGTCCGAGATACTCTGTGCCGGTAAACGACTTGCAGTTGAAAACTTGTGCGGTACGATATTTTCTCTCAAAACGGGCAAGTAAATTTTTGTTTAAAATCTCGTACACAAAAGACGACTTGCCGGAGCCGGACACACCGGTCACTACTACAAGCCGTCCGAGTGGCACATCAACATTCATATTTTTTATATTGAAAATCTTACCGCCACGAATTTGCAACGTTCCTTTTTCTGCCGTTCGTCTCTCCTCCGGCAACTCGACGATTTTGTCGCCACGCAGATAGTCGAGTGTCAGCGAACCAGATGGGTTTGTTTTTGCAGTCAAAAGTTCCTCGAGCCAGCCGGACGTCACCACGTTTCCACCGTGCACGCCAGCTCCGGGACCGATGTCAACGATATAGTCCGAGGCAAATATGGTGTCCTCGTCGTGCTCCACCACGATAATGGTATTGCCGAGATTTTTCAGATCAATGAGTGTCTGAACGAGCTTGTCGTTGTCACGCGCATGCAAACCGATGGTCGGTTCGTCGAGCACGTACAATGCTCCCACTAGTCCGGAACCAAGTTGCGATGCAAGACGAATACGCTGTGCTTCGCCGCCGGAAAGCGTGTGCGCCCGACGCGAGAGCGAAAGATATTCGATGCCGACGTTAATCATAAAAAGAAGTCGTGACTCGATTTCGCGTAAAATAACTTTTGAAATATTTTTTTCGCGTTCGGTTAGCTTGAGATGTTCAAAGAAATCATATGCATCTTTGATGGACATATTTGTGAGATCGACAATATTCATGGTCATACGACCACTGCTCGCCTGTGGCGGTTGCCACCCATTCGTATCACCGAGAAACACGTGCAGTGCTTCTTCCCGCAGACGTGCCCCCTTACACTGTGGACACACCTCCTTACTAAAAAACTCTCGCGTACCGAGACCGTTACATTCCGGGCACGCACCATACGGCGAGTTGAAGGAAAATAGTCGCGGTTCAACTTCCGGATATGAATACCCGTCACGCGGACACGAAAGCTTCGACGACATAAAAAACTCTGTGTTATCAAAAAATCGTATTTTCACCTGACCCTCCGATTCATCCAATGCCTTTTCCAAATCCTCTGCCAATCGTTCCTCGGCAGACTTCAAATCAATCGAAAAATCAGACAAACTGATACTGTCCACGAGCACATCAATGGTATGATTGCGAGTTTTGGAAAGTTCGATACGCTCACGCAGATTTTTTCTCTCACCGTCGACAAGCACATGCGAGTAACCTTTGCCGAGCAAGTCATACAAAAGTTGGTAGTACTCGCCCTTGCGGCCTTTGACCAGCGGGGCAAAAATTTCCACTTGCCGACTGGCATTGGTCAGTGCGGTGTCAAGTGTTTTGCCAAGCGCTGTTTTTTTAGTCAATAACTGCTTTTTTGCTACATTTAGAGCAGTTCCATTTTTATTTTTGCCATGTTGCAGTTGATGGTTGGAATCAAATGCCTGCTGTTCCGCAGTCTTCGCAGCAATTTTCTCCAACACAAAATTTTTTATTTCTTCGTTCGAAAGCTTTGTGATTTCCTGACCGCAGACGAGGCAGTGCGGGTGACCGATGCGCGCATACAGAATGCGCAAGTAGTCGTAGATTTCAGTAATGGTCGCTACAGTCGAGCGTGGGTTGTTGCTACGTGACTTCTGATCGATGGAAATGGCCGGCGAGAGTCCGGAAATTTCATCCACGTCCGGTTTCTGCATTTGGCGAAGAAATTGTCGCGCGTACGACGAAAGTGACTCAACGTATCGACGCTGGCCTTCTGCAAAAATGGTATCAAACGCGAGCGATGACTTGCCCGAGCCGGAGAGACCAGTGAACACGATCATCTTGTTTCTCGGCATCGCCACTGTGATATTTTTCAAGTTATGCGTCCGCGCCCCTTTGACCACGATCTGCTCATCCGATTTTTGTTCAGTTTTTTTCATAATTTAGTGGACAAATTGTATCACACTATTTCACTTTTGGGTATAAGGAAGCCCCAGACCTCGGAGGAAAGTCTAGGGCTTGCAGTGCCTGTTTACAGAAGGCATTTAGGCTGTTGAAGTGATGGTGATCAAATATCCCAAAACGTAGGACTTACTGAATCATGTCCAGGATCTGGGCTGAACAATTGCAAATACTACAACCGAAGGTAGTGCTCTTCAATAAGCTGATCTCCTTTTGGTTGGTTGCCTCCGCAATGGAAGCGTCTGAAATAAA
>CAYNFW010000074.1:0-3187 GCA_964396805.1 uncultured Candidatus Saccharibacteria bacterium
ACACAGTCTCGGCACTTGACGCTTTGTACAATGAATCGGCTCGAACTGCCACAACTTCTGTGACTACTCAATCTTCCGGCGGGGGTGGTGGAGGAGGGGGTGGTGGAGGAGGGGGAGGCGGTGGGGGCGGTGGGGGCGGTGTCATCGCGACGAATCCTGTCATTACCAACTTCAGTGCTACGCCTTTGAACGCACAAGTTAAACTTGCCTGGAGCAATCCGGTCGATTCGACGTTTCTCCGCGCATTGATCGTACGCAACGCCTCGAACACCCCGGCCACGCCGACAGACGGACTTCTTATTTATTCCGGCAACGGCACGAGTATCCTCGATTCCAATTTGGTAAATGGCAGACCATATTATTACGCAGGTTTCTCATTGCTCACCACTGGCACGAGCACCACAGCCAAAGCGTCGGTTTTTGCCACACCTTTGGCAAGTCTCGGATCGGTCGCAACATCGACAGGAGCATCGAGCTCAAGTGGAACAACGTTGGCCGGGCCAGTATGCTCACTCTCGGCGGATAGCGGGCAACCAACAGTCACGACCGTTTCGTCCATTTCGTCCGCACCCTTACTCGCAAGCACATTCTCGCCGTACACTCGCGGTGCAAACGTGACCACCCTACAGAATTTTCTTATTAAAAAGGGATATTTGTCGCCACAAAACAATACCGGATATTTTGGATCCATTACTATCGCCGGTTTGAAAAAATATCAGTGTGACAAAGGCCTTGTCTGCTCCGGAGCATATTCCACGACGGGGTGGGGAAATGTCGGCAAGAAAACCTTGGCAGTTATAAACGCAGATACGCAAACCGTGACCTCACAAGTCAGTGGTGGGTTGAGTTCTCTGGACAGTCTGCTTGGCGGATGTTCAATTTCGCAACTGACAGATGCACAGGCCGCTACGCTCATTCAGAAATTGACCGCAATCGTATTACAGCTTGAAGCCCAGTTGGCACAGATGAAAAGGTAAAAACAAGGCTTGTTCGCTTTGATTTTTGTGTGTGAAAATGCTATACTAGATATAACTTATGGCAAAAAAAGATACAGTCGAACCTGCTATTCCAGCACACATTCCCGAGCGAATTAACGTCGTGACACGCGAGATTACGACCGAAATGAAAGAGTCGTTCATCGACTACGCCATGTCGGTTATTACTGATCGTGCCCTGCCGGATGTGCGCGACGGTTTGAAACCGGTGCATCGTCGCATTCTTTTTGCCATGAACGAAGCAGGTTTGACAGCCGGTGGCAAAACTCGCAAATCAGCCGTGCCGGTGTCCGACACAATGGGTAACTACCATCCGCACGGCGATGTGGCAATCTATGACTCGATGGTCAAAATGGCCCAGGATTTTACCATGCGATACCCTCTGGTCATCGGTCAAGGAAATTTCGGATCAGTTGACGGGGATCCGCCTGCAGCGATGCGTTACACCGAGGCCAAAATGTCCAAGATCTGTAGCGAGCTTTTGCGTGACATTGAAAAAGAAACGGTCAACTTTGTGCCAAACTATGATGGCACGAAAAAGGAGCCGTCTGTGTTGCCGTCTGCCGTGCCAAACTTGCTTCTGAACGGTACGCTCGGTATTGCTGTCGGTATGGCCACGAATATTCCACCACACAACTTGAACGAAGTGATGGACGCAGTTATTCACCTCGTCGACAACCCGGACGCGACGACGGAAGACTTGTTACAGTTTGTCAAAGGTCCGGATTTTCCGCTTGGTGGTATCGCCTTTGGCAGTAAAGACATGGCGCACGCGTACGCAACTGGTCGCGGTGGTGTGGTGGTGCGAGGCAATGCGGAAGTAGTGGAAACAAAGGCCGGATCATTTCAGATTGTCGTCACATCCATTCCGTTTCGTGTGAACAAATCAGAGCTCATTGTAAAAATCGCCGATTTGATACGCGACAAAAAAATCGAAGGTATTAAAGGATTGCGCGACGAGTCTGCGAAAGATATTCGTGTCGTCATTGAACTAAAAGGTGGCGGACATCCGCAAAATATTTTAAATCAACTCTACAAACACACCCAGCTCGAGGATCCGTTCCACTACAACCTCGTGGCGTTAGTCGGTGGCGTGCCTCAGACACTATCACTCAAAGGAATTCTGGAAGAGTTTGTCGGACATCGCAAAGAAATCATCAGACGACGCACGGAGTTTGACCTCAAAAAAGCGCTTGAGCGTGAACACATTTTGCTTGGTTTGAAAAAGGCGCTCGACCATATTGATGCGATTATAAAATTGATTCGCGGTTCGAAAGATCAGCCCGAGGCACACAAAAAACTGATGGCAGAGTTCAAATTTTCCGCCATCCAAGCATCGGCTATCCTCGCAATGCGCCTGGCACAGCTTGCCGGACTGGAGCGCAAGAAAATTGAAGACGAACTCAAAGTGGTGCAGGAGCTTATTACATCGCTCAAAGAAATTCTCGGCAGTGCTAAGAAAATTTTGAAAATTATTAAAGATGAGTCGGCCGAAATAAAAGAAAAATACGGCGATGAACGCCGCACGAAAATCATAAAAGGTGGCGCGCAGGTGCTTTCAGTCGAGGATTTGATACCGGACGAAGAAAACGCACTCGTGCTGACAGCCGGTGGGTACATCAAACGCACATCGCCTGATGAATTCCGCAAACAAAAGCGTGGGGGAGTCGGCGTGGTAGACCTTGATACAAAAGAGGAGGATTTTGTGACCACGTTGCTCATCGCCTCGACACATTCCGATCTGCTTTTCTTTACAGACAAGGGTAAAGTATATCAGACTAAAATGTATGATATTCCGGAAGGTCGCCGAGCCACCCGTGGCAAGTCCGTCATGAATTTCCTGCCGCTTTCTGAGGGTGAAAAAATCACTTCCATTTTGCCGATGCCAAAAGATGTCAAAGAAAAAGTCAAAAAAGGCGCTGTACAGTCCGACTTGTCAGTCATGATGGTGACAAAAATGGGTGTTGCAAAGAAAGTGTCGGCGGGGAGTTTTTCCGATGTGCGCATTTCCGGCATCATTGCCATCAAATTGGACGGAGGCGACGCACTCATCTCGGCATCGTTTGTAAATAAAAAAGATACGGTCATCGTAGTCACTGCCAAGGGTCAGTCTATTCATTTCAAGGAATCTGATATTCGCGAGATGGGACGCACGGCTATGGGTGTGCGTGGCATGAAGCTTGGCAAGGGCG
>CAYNFW010000075.1:0-3150 GCA_964396805.1 uncultured Candidatus Saccharibacteria bacterium
AAAAAGTTCTGTTGTGGTACTATACCTTTTGGAGGTACTTTTCATGAAGATAAAGGTGGGAGCGGTGCTTTTTTTAGGTTTTGCTCCTTTGTTGGCGCAAAACTTGTGTGACTTGAACAGCGACGGAATGATCAATAACGCGGATGTGACGCTCGCCGTAAATATGGCAAACGGCACGTCATCGTGCACGGCAACAATCCTCGGGTCAACCCTCTGCAACGCTGCAATGGTGCAGAGGGTAGTAAACGCATCACAAGCTGGTGCGGCCTGCGTGACGGGTGCGACCCAACAGGGGAGTATCATTTCCTTATCTTGGACGGCGAGCGCATCTAGTAACATTTCTGGTTACAATATGTATCGCGGAAGTACGCAGGGTGGTGCATATTCGCTGGTCAATTCGTCTGCTTTAGTGGCGTGTTGTGGTTTTTTTGACAACAACTCACTACCGCAAGCAGGGACGTCCTACTATGTTGCAACGGCTGTCAACACGATCTCTACTGAAAGTGCATATTCAAACGAAGCGACAGGTGCTGTACCCTCGTTACCGGGTGCCATGCAAGGAACAGTCCTTGTCGGAACCGTTAATGGTCCGAAAGGCACGACTGTGCCAGTGCCGATTACGCTCACAAACACTTCGCAGAAAAATGTCACCGTTCTGCATTTCGCTGTCACGTTGCCACTTGCCTATAGCAAAGCGACGATCACTAACGGCGCAAGTGCCACGACAGCAGGAGCAAGCATTTCCTGCCACTCAAAGGCTGGCCTGACCACGGTTGTCCTAACCTGTGTGCAATGGTCAACTACGGCCACCATGGCAAATGGTGTCGTGGCATACGTCAACGTACCCATTCCAGCGACGGGGTCGGGAACAGTGTCGGTAACCATGACTGCTGATGGGTCAAGTTGGGCGGGGGATGCCATTTCTATAGTTCCTCAGTCGGGCAAGATTACAATCCAGCTCGAAGGATCGAATGGCCGGCACGGCAGAGAAGAAGTGCCGGAACCGCCGACAGGTGTGACTGTTACCGTCTATCCCAAGTCGGTGAGTGACGAGCAGAAACCACCTGCGTCACCCACCATGATGACACTTTCGCCGGACCCGGTGGGAGTGCCAATACCGAAACTCGGCGAGTTGTTTTGTCAGGCACAGGCAGGACGGGAGGTACAGTGTCGGTTGGACTACGACATCGTTCCGCTCGGTCACATTAATCTGAAGTTCTTTGGGTCGGATATCGACCTTTTGGAACCGGTTGAGTTCCTGACTGGTCCACAAAAGAAAACCAACGAGTTTACCCTCACCCTTGTTCACAGGCCCGTAGTGGGGACGCTGATAATTATTGGTGTCGAGATGGGCATCGACACAGTTCTTTCGAACAAAATCATTTGGCCGTAGTGGCTGTAGAATCCGGGCGACACGTTCGCCCGGGGACTTCTCAAATTGATTTATGGTGAAAATTTGGATGGCGTGCATATGCATCCAATTTTTTACAACAAATTAATTTTATAAAAATGAAATATACAAAATCAGTCTGGTTTGTTGCAGCGGCAGTCACATGTGTGTTTTTTGGTTTTGTCGGGCACGCTCACGCTGACGGAGAGATTTTATTTAGTTTGGGTACGCCGACGGGTCTGGCGGGACAGCAGTCGACCGTGCTCGTGACGCAAGACACCTCGACCAACTCATCGCCGGAAGCGCCGGCAACGTATGATTTTCGAGTGACGTACGATGCCACGAAATTCACAGCGTTTTCCATTTTGCCCGGACCATCGCTTGGTGCTACACCAACAAAGACTGTTTCTTGTTCAAACGTATCGTCCGGCGTATACGATTGCCAAATTAGCGCAGACACGACCGACACCATTAGCGACGGGCCGATTGCTCTGCTTGCGTTCACGGCAAAGTCTGCTCTGGCAGACGGTAGTTATGCTGTGTCACTTTCCAATGTCACTGCCACTGGTGTTACGCCGGGAAACGACAACTTGCCCATTACTCCATCGGACGGTACCATCACCATCGATCACACCGCCGTGCCGGTCAAAATGACCATCGCCTCCGCTACCACGACGCCAGGCGGCACGGTTAACCTAAATGTCACAGTCACCAAGACGGGCACGGCAGAAACGCCGGATGCACTGCTGTGGGATGTGTTGTACAACCCGTCGGATATTTCTTCGGTCACCCTCGTCGAACTAGCTTCGATGCAAAACGCAGGAGTCTTTACCAGTTGTTATGTCGCGTCTGTCGGCGATTACAAATGTGAAGTAGCTTCCGGCTACAGTGCCATTTCGGACAATGCCACAACTACCGCGACGATGCAGATGGTTGTGAACAGCTCAACTTCCAAAACCTCAATTCCGATACAACTGTCCGGTTTTATTTCGGTTTCGGATGTTGGTGACTTTCAACCAACCACTGTCGGAAGCAGTACGGTCGGAGTACTGGACACTGTTGTACCGACTTCATGGTTGACCACACCGACTGGTGGCGTAACTGTGCATGGTTCGGCGGTCACACTTACAGCGACTTCGACAGACAACATCGGCGTGGGAGGAGTGACATTTTGGTATGATACCACGCACAAAATCGGCTCGGAGATAACATCGACGTCATCGCCAAACACGTACACTTCAACCTGGAACACAACATCTGGCGTAGTTGACGGTGCGCATTCACTCGTTGCTGTGGCTCGTGACACATCAAACAACTATGCAACATCGACTGCGGTTTCGGTTACAGTGGATAATACTGCTCCGGTTATTTCGGTTATCGCTTCGTCATCGGCGGCCGTCATTACATGGACAACGAACGAGCCATCCGACTCGCAGGTGAACTATGGTTTGTCCTCCAACTACACAGCTTCGACGACGCTCAATGCGACACTGGTCACCTCACACTCCGTTACAATCGGCGGGCTATCTTCTTCCACCGTGTATCATTTTCGAGTCAGATCAACCGATGCTTCCGGTAACTTGGCAACTTCGACAGACAAAACAGTGTTGACGGCATCCGACTTGCAGGCGCCGACAGTGCCGACGAACCTGTCCGGCTCCGGCGTGTCCACGTCTGAAATTGATTTGTCCTGGACCGCCTCGACAGATAATGTCGGCGTGACCGCATACCGCGTCTACCGTGAGAACGTATTCCTAGCC
>CAYNFW010000076.1:0-3086 GCA_964396805.1 uncultured Candidatus Saccharibacteria bacterium
CGGCCGCGGCGCACATCATTGGCACGTTGCCGTGCCAAATGATTCATCGCCTGCGCAACGTGCGACTGAAACATCGCAGCAAGTCCCAACGGCTGACCTGTTGTCGATGAGTACCCTACCCCGATGCTCGGGTATGGCTGAGAACCCGCTGCGTACTCGAAGTCCGTCACAGTATTCATGGAATCCGTGATAACAAGATTACCCATAACCATCCAGTTGCTCTGGTTGAGCACCTGGAGCGCTGGGTCGACACCTCGCATCACTCCGCTCACTTTGTTTTGCTGTTGCGGAGTGAGGTTCTTCGATAGCATGCATTGCGTATGTTTACGAATTATGGTGTGTATAACAAAAACACTCCGAGTGGAGTGTTTTTGTTTTTCCAAAAAGAGAAATTACGAGAGATGTTTTGAAACAAGCTTGGTCATTTCGAACATATTGACCATTGCCTTGCCACCAAACACTTTTTTCAACGCTTCATCGGCATTGATGTTTCGTTTATTTTTTTCGTCCTGAAGTTTGTGACCTTTGATATATACCCACAACTTTTTGACAACCTCTGAGCGAGGCATAGGACCCTTTCCGACAACCACTGCGAGATCCTCGCTGATCGTCATCGGTTTCATAAACGCAGAATTGGTTTTTGTTGCCATATCTTTATATATTTACATTACATAATAATTACGCCTAGAAGTATAGCATCGTCCGTGTAAATTACCTAATACCCTGTGGGAAACTTTTTATGGATAGAGAAACAATGGCCTAGGATAAGGACTTTTTGATGTTGAGTTTTTCCACCCGTGACATCTTTTTTATTTCAGCCTCGCGACGGAGAGCATGCCCCCGAGTGGCCAATTTTTCGGAATGAAAAAGCTTCACCGGCCGGCGTCCGCGAGTATATTTCGCCGCAGTAGTGGTGCCATTATGCTCCGTGATTCTGCGCGCGACATCCGTCGTGTATCCGGTATAGAGAGTACCGTCAACGCATGTTACGATATAGACAAAATGCGCCATCAGATAGTAAAATTTTTTGCAAAACCTCCGACAAACGGAAGTTCTTTTTGTTTGTTTTGGGACGCGTTAACGATACCGACAACGGAAAGAATGAGTGTGGCGATATTTACCAGAGTCCACACTATGGCCAACTGCCACAACACTGCTCCCAAAATCCAGGTGATGACCTCAATACAGAGTAGGACAAGACCTTGTTTGATATGAAATTTAACTGTCGGATTATCTTTACTCACAAGATATGAAACGATGACGAGCACGCCGATATATGCCAGTATCGACATCACTTTGCCGTCATTCATCGCGTGTTGCATCGGAGCACCTTGTGGCATATTGCCGTGCGATTGTTGATTCTGTGACTGATCATGAGTTTGTTGTCCTCCATTTTGATTGTTTTGCGGATCCATATTTTTTATTTTTATGTTATTAAAAGTGGACTGTACATCTGCCAAATATTATATCACAACGTATACAACCGCAACATAGATGACTGCCATACCAAGCGCCGTGGCCAGCGTAGTCCAGCGAGTCGGGTGACTATGATGGCTTTCCGGCAAAAGGTCGCTTGCTCCGATGTAGAGGAAAAATCCACCAAACAGTGCGAGCAGGAGTGCGACCACTGACTGCGGAATGGTGAAAAAAAGTGTACAGATCACACCAGCCACGGGTGCAATTGCGTCGAGAACAACCCATTTGAGTGCTCCCCTCCTCGTTCCGCCGTGACGCAAAATCATACTCGCAGTGTTCACACCGTCGGAAAAATCATGTGCCAACACGGCTGCCGCCACTACCGCACCGACCGCGTGTGACACACTGAACGCCACGCCGATGGCCACGCCGTCGAGAAAGCTGTGGAATGACAAACTGCCGGCACCAAAAGCACCTCGATGGTTGTGTTCTTCGTGCGGCGTTTCGTCATCGCAATGAGCGTGAGTGAAAAATATTCTGTCGAGAGTCATATAGACCGCAAAGCCGACTGCCACCACAAACATAACCGTGGTCACGTCCCAAAATTGACGTCCGACTGTGAGTGCTTCCGGAAGCAGATCAAAAAGCGCCACACCGATAACAGCACCGGCGCTGAATCCGAGAATGAGATGCAACTTGTCGCGAAACCTGATGGCAAAAAACCCGCCAAGAAGCGTGATAACAAACGTAGCTATGGCAATGAGTGCGAGCATGACAAATGAGGTAAAATTACTGGACAGCATCACCGAAAGCTTCATCGGCAATGTCCGCATCAGCGTCGGCTTTGGTGACATGAACACGACCATCGATATGGTTCGCTGGAGCGTAGACCGTATAAACTTTTAGATCACCGACGCCAGTATTTATGAAATTATGCTTCGTGCCAGGCGTAACTACCACGACATCGCCAGACACAACCTGCGACTCGACATCATTGAGTACAGCCTTGCCTGTACCCGATAAAAAGAAAAGTGTTTGCTCGACATGCGGGTGCACTTCCTCACCTATTTCGCCGGAGGGTGGAATACTCATGACCACAAGTTGACTGCGTGCGCCAGTAAAAAGCACAGTACGGAAGTTTGTATTTTGTTCCGTTTCGCGAATAATATTTTTTGCATACGACATGGTAGTATGGTTACGAAATAATACTGCCAGTATATCAGTTTTTCTTCTGTATCGCGTTGCGAATATCCTCGAACGTCCCGCCGACTTTTTTACCGGGATTGAAAATATTGTGCGGATCAAAAATATCTTTTGTTTGTTTGAACAACGCCACCACATCGTCGCCGAACTGTTGCGCCAGATACGGCGTGCGAATAATACCGTCGTTGTGCTCGGCAGTGATCGAGCCATGATACTCGTGCACGAGATCATACACTTTTTTGGAGAGTTCAAGAATAACATCCGCAGAAAAAGGCGAATTCAAATCCATGAGCGGAATAAGATGAAAATTTCCATTACCTAAATGTCCTTGCACGGTGTAGTCGAGTTTGTATTCGTCGAGCAGTGCTTTGACCTTCGGCAGAAACTCCGGCAGAAACTCCGGCTTGACGATGATGTCGTCAATGAACGGTGCAGTGCGTTTGCCTTTGACATGTTTGCGAAGCAGG
>CAYNFW010000077.1:0-3059 GCA_964396805.1 uncultured Candidatus Saccharibacteria bacterium
TGTGGCATTGTCACACCGACTGCTTCAAGCGACTTCGGCAGAAGCGACTAGTGTGTCAACCCTGGCAGTGCGTTTACTTCTAGAAAATATACTCCGCGACGCGGAGAAACAATAAAATCAGAACGTGAATAGTGCGACAACCCGAGCGCGTCGTGAATATGCGCCGAAATTTTTTCGATTTCTTTTTTTGTTTTGGAGTCGAAGTTCGCGGGACAGACTTCCCTGCTCTCACCGCTGTATTTTGCACTATAGTCAAAAAGTTTTTTGTCCGGTGGCGGAATAATTTCAACAACAGGGAGAGCATACGTTTCCTGTCCGCGAAAATGATTGATGACACCGCAGGTTGCTTCACGTCCGGTAATGTACTCCTCAACAATTGCGCAGTCATACGCCGCCAAAATAGTTTCGAGAGCCACGAGTAATTCTGGAAACGATTGGACAAAATACAAACCGATAGACGACCCGCCAGTTGCCGGTTTGACGATGAGCGGATGCGGAATGGAATGAAAAATTTCGGAGGCTTTGTCCCGCACGGAATCCCTCTCGCGAACAAAAGCAAATACCGGCGTGCGAATACCCGCTTCTGCCGCGCGGTCTTTTGTCATGTGTTTGTTCATACTCACGGCAGACGAAAAGCGATCAGAACCGGTGTATTTGGCACCGTGTCGATCGAGGATCTCCTGCACTCTGCCGTCCTCTCCGTACGCACCGTGCAATCCGTTCCAGACAACATCAATATGATTCAGAATACGCGCCGTCTCGAGCTCGCGACCGTCTACATGCAACGCACCGTTTTTGGAGATAAAAATATCAACCGGCTGACAGACATCAGCTAGATGTGACAAAACGGTGGCACCGGTTTTGAGCGACACATCATACTCCGGCGACGGTCCGCCACGCAACACACCGACGCGGAGAGAGGGAGATATTTTTGACACGAAGGTTTGCATACATATAGTATATCAAGATATTTGTTGTTTACCCAAATTTTTGCACGCAAAAACGCCACAGTTGTGCAGAATGAGGTCAGTCACGCACGAAAGTAGTGGCGTTCGAGTAAAAATGTCGTCGGGCTCCGAAAAATCAAAGCCCCAAATTGTGATTCCGGCCGGAACCAGGGTGGAAAGCAAGGCCTTTGCCTCTCCACGGAAAGAACACGCGACCACGCATAAAAAACCATTTGGTTTTTCATTCAATGTCCGCGAATATTTACTATACACAACACACCATGAAGACGCAATGAATTTGCTGTGGAAAACTCGATTATTTTAAAATTGATCTCTCAGTTTTTTATGATAGGCAATGCCATACCGGTGTGCCTCGGCGTTGACCAGGAGAATATCAGTCTCGTGCGCAAGTAAATGTCGTTCGCCGAGAATGGTTTTCGGCTTATGATGTTCATCTTTAGTCACAGCCATGACAGGGATGACGATTTGCAATGCCTCGAGCACGCTTTCGGCCGCATTTTTTTGGGCCACTCCGCCGTCAACAACGATGAGGCTCGGCAATCGCCATTCTTCGTGCGAAAGTCGTCGTCGCAAAATTTCTCGAAGTGCTTTTGTGTCATTTATGCCTGGTTCATCTTTTATTCTAAACTTTCTGTACTCGCTTTTCTGCACCGTGCCGTTTTCCACAACTGTCATGACGCCGACAACATTTTTCCCACCAAGATGGGCCACATCATATCCCTCGACACGAAAAACCAAGCCGGATTTTTCACAAATATTTTCTTGTTTGATGAGCGAAATATCGTGAATGTGGGTCAAGGCAAAAATTTGTTTTTTGACTTGGCCGGCTTTTTCAAACTCTCGCTTCCCGGCATACTCTTTCATCTGTTTATCCAGGTTCCGTATCAGTTTCTTTTTGTCACCACGGAAAAAGTCGACAATATTGTCGATTGTTTTTTTGTATTCTGGCGCGGTCACCTCACCCGTGCACACACCGGGACACAGTCCAATTTGCTTGTTAAAACATGGCCGACATACGAAGCTAGAGTTTTTGTGTGCAGATTTTTTTAAACGTTGTTCTTCGTATGGCACACATTTGTTATCGCGAAAAGGAAATATCCTTCGAATGATTTCCAAACCGTCTTTTATAGCTGAGCCTTGCGGAAATGGTCCGAACTCGTATTTTATTTTGTATGACAACTCGTCCCCGCCGGCCTTCAACATTTCAATCTCGCGTCCGCGCACAAGCAAGACGCGCGGAAACTTTTCGTCTGTGATGGCAACATAGTTGAAACTTTTATTGTCTTTCTGCGCAGTATTGTACGGCGGTTGATATTTTTTGATGAGATTTGCCTCGAGAATCATAGCCTCGAGCACCGAGTCGGTCTGTTGAAAATCGATATCATGAAATTCCTCCATCATTCTGACCAATTTTTCTCCGCGCATTTCCAGAAGGTTCGGCGAGAAATAGCTTCGCACGCGATCGCGCAATATGGTAGCCTTGCCGATATAGATAATCGCACCGCTTTTGGCACGGAAAAAATACACCCCCGGAGCGTCCGGCAGTTTTGACGTGTGCTTGGTATGAGTTTTTGGTTTTGCGTTTTCTTGACTATTCATATTTAGTATGATACATTATTTTCAGGAGAAAAACAATGCCTTTTTTGAATCAACAGTATGATGAAAATTTTTGTAAACACTTGACGAAGATCTTGGACGATGGCGTTAGAGCCAAGAACATTTTTCCCAAAAGTGTTCTTGGAGAGGACGTTCAAAATCCAAGAAATATCGCAAAGTATTGTTTGCCTGACGGATGGGCATCAGTATTGTTCCATTTAGCAAAACAGCTTGGTCGCAGCGTCGATATTATTATTCTTCCAGACGGTCACTACTCAACGAGTCCAAAAGAAGTTCTTCACATTCTTGCCACAGCCAAGGCTTTTTTGAAACTGATCGACTAAACCCGAACCATAAGGGCGTTGGAGAAATCCAGTGCCCTTTTACGTACTGTGTTGACTACTTGTTGTGAATGTTATATCATTGAGAGTAGAATATATGACCTCCCCGAAACCCCCAAGTGCAGCGGGGTCTTTTTAATATCTGTTAAATTTG
>CAYNFW010000078.1:0-3025 GCA_964396805.1 uncultured Candidatus Saccharibacteria bacterium
GCGATACACTCGGCACACATTTTAAATTAACGGCACATATAAATGGTGGAGGAATTCACTCACAGGCTGAGGCGCTTCGACACGGTATCGCTCGAGCGTTTGTTGCACACACTGCGGAAACTCGCAAAACATTGAAGAAGGTTGGCTATCTCAAGCGCGATCCGCGAGCCAAGGAACGACGCAAGTTCGGTTTGAAGAAGGCACGCAAGGCTCCACAGTGGAGTAAACGATAAACTAAAAAGAGGTGATGCAAAGGCATCACCTCTTTTGCTGTATCCATTACTTTTTCTTCTTTCTTATCGGAAGGAGCTCATCGACTCGTCCGAACATTTTGTTATTGATAATCCATACATCTCCTCCATACGGATGTGTGCGATGTTTAATGATCCTCAACTCAACCATTCTCGTGAGGATGTGGTCAGCTGCGGTGCGCTCTGTCGTCGCATGAGTCCAGTTCCACTCTCGCTCATCAGCAAGCTCTTCTACTAAGAGTTCAAGTTTTTTCTCAAGTGTTCTTCTAACTTTTGCTTTTGAAGGTTTAGCTTGTTGCATTCTTTTCTCCAAGATAAAAGTATCCTATTAATTTAAAAAAGACAAGAGATTGGAACTTCGTAAATGTATGCTATAATCACACATTATGAACGATGAAGATAAAAAAATAATAGAGGAGGAGGTTGATACTGACCCAGGGGATGGGGATACGGACGACGTTACCTTTGAGGACAACACGGAGGTCACGGGTGGGGATTATAAGCAGAAGGTGGATAAGTTGCGTGTGCGGATAAAGGAGCTCGAAAAGAAAAATGCTGAGTTGCTCGACTCGTGGCAGCGAGACAAAGCTGAGTTTGTGAACGCTCGCAAGCGTGACGACGAGGAGAAAACACGGTTTGCTAAGTTTGCCACAGGTGACATCATTGCTGAGCTTTTGACGGTGCTTGATTCATTTGAGTCTGCGTTCCGCAACAAAGAAGCCTGGGAGAAAGCCGACAAAAACTGGCGTGTCGGTATCGAATACATTCACTCACAATTTTTGAATATTTTGACCTCGAACGGTTTGAAAGTAATAAACCCACTTGGGGAGGAATACAATCCCGTGCGCGATGAGGCCATTGAAACCGTACCTGTCGACGATGAGTCGCAAGCTGGCAAAGTGCTCGAAGTGGTGCAAGTCGGCTACGAACTGCACGATAAGGAACTCCGCGCTCCAAAAGTGAAAATAGGTGAAAAAACTTCAAAATCTGACGAACTCTGAAATTTTTCGAAAATTCTCGAGAGATATATTTGATTCCCGTCACTTTTTTGTGTCGCAAAAAGTTTTGCACAGTTTTTTCATGTGGCCGATGATATACTGTGAGTATGAAAAAAACTAATAATAAAAATGAAGGAGAAATATTGAGTGCCGAAGATCAGCGAATCTTAAAGCTTATGAAGCGACATTCCGAGGCGCTTCTTGAAGAATATAGTTCTAGGTTAGACGGGTTGAAAGAGGGTTGGGACATGGTTGGTATTCATAAAAAATTGGATGAAATTCAAACCACATTAGACGAACATACTAATATTCTCGGTGCTCATAGTAAAATTCTGTCCATACATACCAAAAAGCTTAATTCTCACACTGAACAAATTGGAAATATCCTAATGGATACAACAGAACTCAAATACGATATGAATGGTGTTAAACTCGATATGAGTTTGTTTCTGGATAAAAAAGTAGACAAAAAACATTTCATTGATTTGGATACTCGAGTTCGAGTGTTGGAGAAAAAATAAAGAGAACCGCCGGGGAGCTTGGCGGCTCTCCGGCGGGCTAGGTGACGATGTATTTTGCGATTGCTGCCACACCTGCAGTTGCTAATCCTTGCAGATAGCATGCTATACAATTTATCACCTTGGTATTGTCTCTCGAGGGCGGGTCAGTGAGTTGTCTGGCAGCGCCCATACATATTTGAACAAACGCCCAAAAAAGCAACGTATATGGTACAACAATCATTTTATAATCTCCTGATTTCAGGATAACATTTTATGATTATCATGTCAATTTTACAAAAATACAAAGTAGGATATAATTCACCACATAATGCGAAACCAACTTACCTCACAACATGGGAATTTCGTCGAACAAATCCTTCGTGATGCGCAGGGACAGCTTGTCCGTGTGACTTTTTACGTGTACCAGTCGGGTGATCGTGTACGCGCGCGAGTGGTGAAAGCGGTGGTGCTCGAAACCGCCACATTCAAGGCACGTGTGCTCGCACTTGCCACGACTATTTCTGAAAAAATCGCTTCACTCTCGACACATTTCAATCATGCTATTATTTCTCCGTACTTCAATTCACAATCAATTTATTTTTTTGGTTCAAAACCCCGCGCTCCAACTTTCTAGATTAGAATTTCAAAGAATCGAAGTCACATTCATTGTTTTCTTGAGCGACGAGCGTGAAGAAAATTTCTAGCAAGAAATTATTCTGGTGACAACAAGGGATGTGACGAGAGGCTTTGAAATTCGTTCCTATATTCTTGTGAATTAAAATCTAACTTAAAAACATTATGTCTAAAATAATTGGAATCGACCTGGGAACAACAAACTCGGCCGTTGCCGTCATGGAAGCGGGACAGCCGAAAATTCTGGAAAATGCCGAAGGTGCGCGGACGACACCGTCCATTGTCGCCATATCAAAAACAGGCGAGCGACTGGTTGGCTTGCTGGCAAAACGCCAGGCAGTGACGAATGCAAAAAATACTATTTTCGGTATCAAACGTTTCATCGGCCACACCTTTGACGAAGCTGCGGTGCAGTCGGATAAAGCCATCGTGCCGTTTGAAGTTTTGAAATCACCAACAGGTGGTGTGCAGGTAAAAATTGCCGACAAAGCATTTTCGCCGGAGGAAATTTCCGCGATGATTTTGTCAAAAATGAAAGCGGACGCGGAGGCGAAACTTGGCGAGAAAGTCACACAGGCAATCATTACCGTGCCGGCGTATTTCAACGACGCGCAACGTCAGGCGACGAAGGATGCAGGAGCAA
>CAYNFW010000079.1:0-3008 GCA_964396805.1 uncultured Candidatus Saccharibacteria bacterium
GGACTGACCTTTGTGTCCGCGTCGTCAACCGTTGGAACGTATGCAACATCTACCGGTGCGTGGACGATTGGCGATATGTCCAATACTGCTTCGACAACGCTTTCCATCACTGCGACGGTAAACGCCGATGTATCCGGACAGAAAATTACCAACACAGCCACTCTTTCATCTTCGACGTTTGATCCTGCTCTCGGAAACAATACAGCAAGCGTTGATCTGACTGTCGCCTCCGGTGGTTGTACTACAAACTGCGGCGGCGGAGGTGGCGGAACGAACGCCGACGTGTCCATTACAAAAACGGTAAGCAACGCAAGTCCGACAGTCGGAGATACGATTACATATACCATAACGGTTGCTAACGCTGGTCCGGACACTGCTCAATCAGTTGTGGCCACGGACATAGTACCGAGCGATCTGACACTTGTATCCGCATCTTCAACTCTCGGCAGTTATGCTACGTCGACCGGTCTGTGGACAATCGGAAACATGTTGAACGGATCCTCGACTACTCTTACGCTTCTTGCAACTGTCAATGCAAGTGCTGTCGGTCACGCTGTTACCAATACTGCAACGATCACGTCCAACACAAGCGATTCTTCGCAGGGTAACAACACCTCGAGTGTTGATATCAATGCTCAAAATCCTGGCTGTACGTCAAACTGTGGTGGTGGCGGAGGAGGTGGAGGTGGCTGTACTGCAAATTGTGGCGGAGGAGGGGGAGGCGGAGGTGGAAATGGTCCGATTGTGCCAAACAAACTGACCATTTCAAATGAGCAAGTTGTCCGAACCACACCGGGCATCGCCATGGTGACATGGAACACAAACCTTCCTGCAACGCGACGCGTGGTATATGGTAATGCATCGGTGTCTGTACTCGCTCCAGCTCCGGGCTATGGGTATACTTCTTCAAGTGATCTTGTCGCCGTACCTCTTTTGACGGCACACGGTATGGTGGTGGCAGTCGACGACAGTCAGACATATTATTTCCGACCGGTTTCAACTGATCCGGCAAACGAAGTGGCCATCGGTAATGAATTGGTACTCGCACCTGCGACTGGCGGCAGTACCTCAGTCACCTCAAACGCCTGTGATTATCTCCACGATTTTCTGCGAAAAGATTTCAACAACGATCCTGTGGAAGTTAAAAAACTGCAAGTGTTCCTAAAAAACTTGGAAGGGTATTCGAATGTGCCCGTGAACGGTGTTTACGATGACGCAACTATCGCCGCAGTCGACGCCTTTCAAGTGAGATACGCGAGCGATGTGCTCACGCCGTGGGGATACGATGGAACGACCGGCACCGACTACACATACATATTGACTCGGAAAAAAGTGAATGAAATATACTGTCAAAGCGCTTTTCCTGTGACACCGCAACAGCAAGCCGAAATCGATGCCACTCGAGCATTCTTCGAACAGCTTCGCACAGAAGGCATCAACGTCAATACGCCGGCAGGCGCGGGCAATCCGACGACACCTCTGCTCAATAACGTCGTCGGTGCACATACCACGAGCGGAACCGTCTCGACTTCCACAAACCTCGGTAGCGAAGAAGATAATTTGGCGACTGCCGGTCCGTTGTCAACCACAACGCATCCTTTTGCAACATCATTTATTTCTGGTGTACTCGGTTCCGGACAGAAACTCGGTCTGCTCGCCGCGGCAATATTTACTTGGCCATTTAGTGCAATCAATGCTCAATCCGTGCAGACAGCGTGCGTGCAATACGGTAAAGTGCTCTCATATTGGGTTGCCGTCATACTCTTGCTTCTGCTTGTTATTGTCTTCTATTTCTGGTATCGCGAGCATCAGAGTAATAAAAAAATCGAGGAATTGAATAAGGAAATTGATTTTAAATAAAGGAAAAACCGTCTCGATACGTGTATCGGGTCGGTTTCTCCTTTGTACATCCGGAGGAAAGTATATCAGAAAATAGGGCAAGAGAGAATGATTTTTTCCACGTTTCTGTTTACAATTTCAAATTTCCTTGTGCGATAATATTTTTTTGCGGTCCGGAAAGCAATTCCGGATGAAGCTCGGTTTGCACGTATCCTGCGCAGGCAATCATCACGGCGTTGTCGGTGGTAAAGTCACGGAGAGGGACACTGACACGAAGATCTGCACGTTCGTCTTCAAGTGCCAGGAAGGTCTCCCGCAATTTTTTATTCGAGATGACCCCACCTGCCACGATGAGTGTTTGGGCGCCAGTCTCGTCGAGAGCTTGTGTTGTTTTGGCAAGCAGAACATCTGTCACCACATCCTCGAATTCGCGTGCAATATCTGTTTTTATATCCGCAGGTAAAGGGTCACTTTTTTCCTGGCTATCACTTGCATGGTCTCTCACATAATCACGAATATAGTAGAGTACCGCGGTTTTCAGTCCGGAAAACGAGAAATCCAGATTATCGGAGTGAATCATGGGACGTGGAAGCGTGACCGTTTTCGTCATGTCTCCAGTCGCGATGCGTGCGCGAGCAATGTCAGCCAAGTGCGAAATTTTCGGACCGCCGGGGTAGGGAAGTCCGAGCAAGCGGGCAACTTTGTCAAATGCTTCGCCGACAGCATCGTCGCGTGTTTGACCGACGACCTTGTATTGTCCCCATCCCGCCACAGAAACAATTTCCGTATGTCCGCCGGAAATGAGCAGAGCCAGAGCAGGAAAACGTACGGTGTTTTTCATCAAGACTGAGGCGATGTGACCTTCCATATGATTGACTGGAATAACCGGCAATTGCCAGAGTGTACCGAGTGCCAGAGCGAATGAAATTCCGACCCATAGCGCGGGCTCGAGTCCCGGTCCGGCCGTGACCGCGAGTACGTCGATGTCGGGCTTGTCGACATTTTCGAGCGCGTTTCGAAAAAGGGGATATAGACCGTTTTCTTTTACCAAAATTGTTTCAATTTTATTCCATGTCTCATCAGTCTGTTCGTCCGATTTTTTGTCACTATTTTTTTTATACATTCCAGCCTGAGTTAGGGCATGGATCAAAAGAGGTGGTAAGTTGCGG
>CAYNFW010000080.1:0-2962 GCA_964396805.1 uncultured Candidatus Saccharibacteria bacterium
TGGTAAATGGCTCAGGTGGAATAAGCGACTCGGAACGCATACTGCCCGAACGATCGAGCACAAGTGCGACATCTACCGGCGCTGTGCAGGATTCGACGCCGAGATTGAACGTCTTCGGCCAGGTAAAGACAAACTGCTGTGATGTACCAACGGCCAGCGTGTCGACATAGGTGCGCGAAACAGCAATAACATTTTGAGCACTATCAGAGACAAGTCCGGTCAGCTCGACAGTCGAGACATCTTGCTGAGAGTCGTTCGTAACAGTGCCGTCGATACGCGGGACTGTCGAGGTTGACTCCAATGCGGAATATGTGACCGACAAAGTCGGATCGGGCTGCGTCTGTTTCTGCCACTGACCAAAAGATGTGAACTCGAAGTCGACCCTTTTCGGCACGGCGTTGGGAATGGAAAGTCCCGGCTCAAACACCACAAACTTTTTGTTGGCGGGAATGAATGTTGTACCGGAGCGCGTGGCAATGACCAAATTTTTGGCATCATACACGGTAAAGGTATACCCTGCCTGCGTGTTGCCGGAGGTAATGTTTGGATTTTCGACATAAGCCGCAAGGGTGTAGACCGATCCTGAAATATTAAAAACTTTTGACCACAACACAACCGGCGTGAGCGCGTCCGAAGTGCACACCGCCGTGCACGACCCGCCACAGTCGACACCTGTCTCGCTACCGTTTTGTTTCTGATCAAAACACGTCGGCGCAGTGTAGAAAAAAGCTCGATAGACAAAAAACGAAATAAACGCCACAATGCACAATATACCGGCACCATATATCAATTTTCTTTGAGTAGCCCAAGACATGGTTGTATTATACGAAAAAAACGCGTCAAGCGCGAATTTTTGTGACCAATAATTAAATTTTCTGTTCTGGCGCCTAGCTACTCTCCCGTTGCCAGTACCATCGCCACTACGAGGCTTAACTTCTGTGTTCGGAATGAGAACAGGTGTGACCCTCGCGTTAAAGCACCAAAACAGAAAATTCAATTTCTATTTTACAAATTTCAAAGTAAAAAAGCAATCATGGACTCCGCTTGCGCGGATTTCATTCCATGTAACAGGACAAAGCGTGTGATTGTTAAATTTCCTAATGAGAATCGACTAATTAGTACATCTCGGCTCAACACATTGCTGTGCGTACACCTAATGCCTATCACGTGATCATCTCTCACGGGTCTCAAACGATTCCTAATCTTGAAGTATGCTTCACGCTTAGATGCTTTCAGCGTTTATCATTTCCCGACTTAGCTACTCTGCGATGCCCTTGGCAGGACAGCAGATAGACCAGAGGTCAGTTCAACTCGGTCCTCTCGTACTAGAGTCAAATCTTCTCAAGAATCAACGCCTGCAGTAGATAGGAGACCAACCTGTCTCACGCTTGGTACCACTCGTTACCGAGTGCAATGGACTATAGCTTTCGCCGTTTTAATTTTGCGAGAGAGTGAGGAAAAGAATACCATGAGCGAAGGTCACTTCTCTCGAAGGCCGACATTCCACTGGTAACCTAGTGTCTCTACTCTTTCCTTTTCCTCTCACAAAATTAAAACGGATTGTTGACGTTTAGTCTCTACGGGTAATTCTGTATTGTGTGGTAGAGCCGAACCTTCAAGGGGTTCGGCTAGTGGCGGAGTTTTCGTTTTGATAACCCCAGCGTACTTGCGAGATGAACTCGACAATTTCGGCTAGGAGTAACTACTCAACCCTTCCACCACACAATACAAAATTTTCCCTCGGTATCGTCCCAGCAAAATAAATTGTGTGGATTTCACCGATATAAGTCAACTTTAATCCTGCATAGCTTTATGCAACGCAAGACCGCCGTGATGTGATTGGTTCTATCTTGTTTATATGAGGGGAACTTTCATCCCCTCTCACCTTTTCAAACGAAATTTCCTCTGAGGATTCAGATTGTTCAAAAGTCTTGTAAACTCCTGAACGGTCTGAACCCAGCTCGCGTAAGATTTTAAATAGCGAACAGCTATACGCTTGGGAGCTTCTGCACCCCCGCGCTATCTTGAGCCGACCACTTTTACTTAATTCCCATATTACTATGGGCGCAGACTATACCTTTGCCTCCATCTTTCAAATGAAAGCACCAGCGTGTTATAAAAAATCCTAGGATTTTCTATCTCGAGCTCGATCAAGTCGAGCATACGAAGTCGTTACGGGGTTAAATGACAATTTGTAATACATCGAAGGTAACATGTATGGATATACAATCGTGCAAAATTTCTGAGCTTCTTTGCTCGGAATGTAGATTCTATATCCGTCTTGTATCCAATGTATACGCGATTCAAGAGAAAAGTTATCTTTTAGGACTTTCATGAGCAGTTCGTGTTCTTTTTTGGTAAATGAAAGTGTATTCAGAAACAATCCATAACTGTCGTTTCTTCGTCCGCCGTCATCCATGAACCAAACTGCCAAACTCAATGGTGATGTGAGCAATAATCCAATATTTTTTGGTATTATTTTTTTCTTACCTTTGTAAAACATATCGCGAAGTTCTGTTATTTCAGAGTGAGTTTTAGTTGAAAAACTCCATCGTTCCCATGTTTTATGGTATCGTTCATCATCAATGAATGCTTGATATGGCTTTGCACCGACTATGCTTGGAAGTTCTGTATACTTCCAAAATACATAATCTTTTTGCTTTTCCGAATGACCGATTTCTAATCGAGCATCCGTTTTGAGCATTGCAAAGTGTCCATCACCAAGTATGGTGCCTATAATAATTTCTTTTTCTTTTGTTGAAAGTTTCTTTGTCATCAACTTCCCACGGTGTTAACCACATATTTGCGAGATGTAATCATAATAAATTATAACACATCAGAGGTTGAAATATATGGCATTCTCCGTTATGAGCTGATTTATCCTCGACATCGGCTATGTCTATCTAGGTGCCGAACTGTGCCGTCGCTATGGACGCTTAGGCACAACCAGCCTGTTATCCCA
>CAYNFW010000081.1:0-2851 GCA_964396805.1 uncultured Candidatus Saccharibacteria bacterium
GACCATGACATGAAAGCCACAAGCATATTTTGACCGATAGCAGTCTGGCCGTTTTCCGAAGCTGACGTGTCTGCGAGTAAATCCCCTTTCTTAACTTTGTCACCAACAGAAACCGCCGGTCGCTGATGGAATGCGGTAAAGCCGTTTGTTCGCGAAAATGACACAAGTTTGTGCACTGTTTCTTTACCTTTGGTATTCTTAACTGTCACTTGGACACTGTCAGCCGCGGTCACGACACCTTCCTCGTCCGTTGTCACCAATCGTCCAGTGTCTTTCAGAGCGAGCGATTCCATACCGGTTGCAACCAACGGCGCTTCCGGAATAACACACGGCGTCGCCTGTTTCTGCATGTTCGATGCCATGAGTGCACGCTGGGCTTCGTCGTGGTTCAAGAACGGAATCATAGCCGTAGCGATGGAGAATGCTTGGCTGGTCGATACGTCTATATAGTCAACTTTGTTTTTCGGCACGACACTCGGATCACTTTCAAAACGCACTTCAACTTCATCAACCATAATGTGTCCGTCGGCATCCACCGGTGTAGCGGCGTGAGCGATAGCATATCTTTCCTCTTCGGACGCGTTCATATACACGATTTCATCCGTCACCTTTCCACCTTTTACTTTTGCGTACGGCGTTTCAATCATGCCGAAATCATTGATGCGAGCATAGACGGCCATGCGGAGTACGAGACCGATGTTCGGACCTTCAGGTGTGTGAATCGGGCAAATGCGACCGTAGTGAGACGGGTGCACATCACGAACTTCATAGCCGGCGCGAGCGCGATTCAAACCTCCGGGACCAAGTGCGGAGAGCATGCGCAAGTTTTCAATTTCAGCAAGAGGATTCTCCTGGGTCATGAACTGCGACAATGAGTTGGTTGTAAAGAATTCTTTAATGCGCGCCTGGAGAGGTTTCGGTGAAATAAAGTTGACGGGCAGAGTCACATCAGTATCGATAGTCGACATTCTGTTTTGGATATTTCGTTTGATCTGAGCGATACCTTTGCGAATATTCTGCTGGAACAGTTCTCCAACAAAACGCACACGTCGGGTACCAAGGTGGTCGATATCGTCTTCCATTGCGTGTGGCGTATTATTCAAAAGTGCGATGTGCTCAATAATTACAACGACATCCTCGAGCGAAATTGCCTTGCGCTTCAACTCCTTCTCGTCCATTTTTTTACCAAATCGCTTGTTGAAACGAAAACGTCCGACAGGCGACAAGTCGTATCGCTCAGACTCGAAGATAGAATTAACGAATTCCTTGGCGTTTTCCGCCGTGGCCAAGTCGCCGTCACGAAGTCGCTTGTGAATTTCGATGTATGCGTCCTCAATCGACTTGTCATGATCCTTTAAAAGAGTCTTACCGATTGCCTCCGATGCAAACGCATTGTTCTCAAACAATTTCTTGATAGCGGCGTCGTCTTTTGCCCCGAGCACGCGAAGCAGTGTCGTTGCCGGAAATTTTCGCTTGCGGTCTATACGCACGAACACGGTACCGTCGGAATCCGACTCAATTTCAACCCATGCTCCTCGTGCAGGAATGATTTTTGCGCCAAAAAGTTTGCGTCCTTTGACCTCGTCAGCAGTGAAAAAGACACCGTATGAACGGGCCAATTGAGGCACGATAACACGCTCGATGCCTGTGATAACAAAGGTGCCGTGCGACGTCATGAGCGGAAAGTCCGCCATGAAAATTTCCTGCTCCTTGTCAGTATTGAGAATATGGTTTTGCAGTCGAACTTTAACTTTCAAAGGCGCTTCATAGGAAAGTTTGTTGTCCTTGGCGTAATATTCGTCGTATTTTGGCTGTGCCAACTCAAAACCTGTAAAATCAAGAGTGAATTTCTTTTCCGAGTAGTCTTTAATGGATGAAAATTCTTCAAACACTTCCTTCAAACCTTTTTCCACGAGCCATTTGAACGAGTTGAGCTGAGGTTCAACAAAGTTTGGTACGGGCGTCAGCGGTTTCTTGAATCGGCTGAAAAACTTCTGAGGTCGCGCTTCTTTTGCGTGCACGGGCGTGTGTGTAGACATATATAGTATGAGTTTTTAAAATAAAACGTTATTAAAAAAATACTTTTCAAAACGACAACCGCTGAAAGCGAGCAGTGGTCGCATAACCAAAAAATCACAAACAAAAAGTGGCTCTTCCCCAAGAGCTTTATTGTTTTGTGGGTTGTCTAGCGAATTCTCGCGTTCAAGATAGTAGGAGCAATTAACCAACCGTATAATTTGTCCTGTACTTCGTCCGTGACTCAATCTGTGAAGTTAAAGTAGAGTATACTCGCCTGTGCGACACTTGTCAACTCCCAAATTCATGAATGTAAGTCAAGTAACGTCTGTGTACAACCAACTTTGGCATAATATGGCTAAAAATATAGGTGAATTAAGTATGAAGCTACCAGAAAACCGTTCAATTCTGTGCAAAAATGCAAGCTGAGTTATCCACAGTTAGATGACATTCAAAATCCCCCTCAGTCACATCTGTTTCGTCACCAGAATAAATCGTTGGTACGATTTTTCTTCCCTCTCGAGAGTCAAGAAAATAATACGCTTCTCGTGTGCCACGCACTCGATCGTGTTTATTTTCTAACTCTCTGCGAGATGTGCCGAAACAGATGTGACACGAGGTGAGATTTTTAGTAGTGATTTTAAAATTTATTTTTCATAAAAAACAAGAGCTCACCATTGCTGGCAAACTCAGAAATCCGAAAAATTTGTTACACTTTTGAAGATGAAAGAATTCTTCGAATACATTCGAGAACATTTCTCGTATCATCTTCTTTTCGACAGCCGTGAATCCAAAAACTCAATTCTCTTGAGTTAAAGCCATAATTTGATACGAC
>CAYNFW010000082.1:0-2819 GCA_964396805.1 uncultured Candidatus Saccharibacteria bacterium
AGAAGGTATACAACTTTCAAAAACCGGTACCAGCCGTGGGACTGTAGCCACGTGAGTGTTTTCGGGTTGGGTTGTTCCATGTAAATCATAATCATAATATATCATCAAACCCTTGACTTAAAAAGACCCTATAGGTTATACTATGAGTACAAATGGCTTCGGCCCGACTCTGTCGCAAGACAGAGGTATAAAATTCAAAAAGCTCAAGGCAACAATGCTTTGAGTTTTTTGATTAGATTTGTAAAATCTGTATCAGATATTTCGCCAATTTTGTACGCAAACCTTCGAGCATCAATCAATTTTATTTGAGACAAAATCGCAACACTTTCCGTACCAGTTTCAAATATAAAATCAAAATAATACTTACCTCTCCTTTTTGTTTTGGACAGTGGAATACCCCAACATATTTCAGAATTAAACTTTTTTATAATCACAATCGGTCGTAGAAAATCATCTCCTTGACCATCCTGTTCAAAACCAACATTCGCACCAAGAAAACAAAACCAAATTTCTTTTTCATGGAAAAACGGCAAACTTTCAATATCATTGAGAGAAATTTTCTTTTTGTTCCACAGATTAAAATCTTTTTTCATAGTTAATATGATTATTTCGAATATATGATACTAGTGTATCACTGATTTTAGAAAACAAAAACCACTCACTCGAGTGGTTTTTGTTTTCTATTATTTCCTCTTTCCAACCTTTCGGCGAGAAACGATAAACTTGTTTGAGTATTTCTTTGGTGTGCGTGACTTCTGACCCTTACCGGTTGGCTTGCCGTACACTGAGATTGATCGGCGGCGACCGCGTCCCTGACGTCCTTCTCCACCTCCGTATGGGTGGTCTACCGGGTTCATGGCCGTACCGCGCACAGTTGGGCGAATGCCAAGCCATCGTGAGCGTCCTGCCTTGCCAAGATTCACCAAACGGTTTTCGTTGTTCGAAACTTCTCCAACTGACGCCCATGCAGTATCCTGAACCTTGCGTATTTCGGACGACGGCATTTTTAAATCCACCATTCCGGCATCTTTTGCCACCACTTCGATGAAATTGCCGGCTGAGCGCGCAAGCTTGGCACCACCTTTTGGTTTGACCTCGACATTGTACACAAACGTTCCGACAGAAATGTTGCGAAGTGGTAAACGATTGCCAATTTTGAGCTCTGCTGTTTCGCTCGTATGGAGGGTATCACCGACAGTGACACCTTTCGGTAGAAGAATGTAGCGCTTTGCACCGTCGCGATAGTGGACGAGACCGATAAAGCCTGAACGGTTTGGATCGTATTCCACCGTCATCACTTTGTACGGCACGCCGATTTTTTCGTATGTAAAATCAACATCGCGAAACAGTCTTTTGTGTCCGCCACCTTTGTGTCGCGTGGTAATGATACCCGAGTTGTTGCGGCCGTTTGCCCGTCGAAAACCGCGTGTCAGTGTTTTTTCCGGCTCGTTTACCGTCACCACCTGTCCATAGTCAATGGAGGTCATGTTTCGGCGGGATTTTGATGTTGGTTTGTATCGTTTCATATTATTTGGTTTATGGGTGCGACTAGACGATTTCGATTTTCTCGCCTTTCTTCACATACACGTACGCTTTCTTGTATCCTGCAGTCTTACCTCGCTTGCCACGAACAAATGTGTTCTGTGCAGGAATGGTTACTGTCGCTATTTTCACCGGCGTCACTTTGTATTGTTCAATAACGGCATGCGCGATGTCTTTCTTATTCGCTTTTGGGGCAACCTCAAACACATACACCCCTTTCTCGGCAGACAATGTAGCCTTTTCGGTGATGTGCGGTCGTTTGAGGATTGATGCGAGGTGTGATTTCATAGAATTTATTTTAATTTACTCGAAATTTGCTCGAGACCTACGGTTGGATTTACAATGACAACGTATTTGTATTTCATGAGATCGAGCGGGTTCATGTTGCGGATTTCGTCCACCATAACATTACCAAAGTTACTCATACTTCGCTCGATACTTACGTTTTTGTCTGCAGTTGCGACGAAAGCCGAGTTGCGTGTTTTTGAAAACAAGTCAGTAAAGCCTTTCACTCCGGCGAGTGTTGTAAGTGCAACTTTCGCCTCTTTTGTCTTTGACGTAGGAAAACTGAGCTCATCGACAAACATAATCTGGCCTTTTTTAAGTTTAGCCGAGAGAATAGTATACAGCGCCTTGGCCTTCATTTTCTTGTTGACCTTGCGAGAATAATCCTTGTCGTTGCGCGGACCATGCGTCACACCTCCTCCAACCCAGATTGGTGAACGTGTTGAGCCGTGTCGAGCGCGACCGGTACCTTTTTGCTTCCATGGCTTCTTGCCTCCTCCGGACACCTCACCGCGGTTTTTTGTATGCGCCACGGGTGTGCGAGCTGTGCCTTCCATCGAAGTCACCACCTGATGCACGAGATCGGCATTCCATGGCAAGCCGAAGACTGCCTCCGAAAGAGTGATGGTGCCGGCTGATTGTGCGTGTTGATTATAAATTGTTGCTTCCATGTTTTTGAAATATTTTTGAATTTGAAATTGAATTCGTGGTTTCGGTTTTCAGTTATCGAACTAACCAACAATCTCGACGATTGTTCCGCGTCGTCCGGGGATTGTGCCTCGGATGAACATCTCACCAGTTTCCGGAGACACTGCAACGACAGTCAGACCACCTGAGGTAATCATGTCCCCGCCCATGCGACCTGCCATGCGTTTATTTTTTGCAACACGACCTCCGTCTCGCCCTCCGCCTCCGAGTGAACCTGGCTCACGCTCTGAGTGTTTCTGACCGTGAGATCGTGGGCCTCCTTTGAATCCGTGTCGTTTTACCAC
>CAYNFW010000083.1:0-2734 GCA_964396805.1 uncultured Candidatus Saccharibacteria bacterium
CAGATATTTTTTCAAAAGAATATTCGTTACACGGGAACCTGACATATTGGATTTTGGCAATTGGTGGATATGTAATCGCAAACATTTTTTGGCTATACTCGATTCGCAAAGGTTCCGGATTGGCTCGTGGGGCAATATTATTTTCTCTCGGGTCTGCTATAGTGGCGATTCTGATTGGATACGTAAAATATCAGGAAAAAATTGGTACCATTGAATTTGCTGGTATTTTGCTCGGACTCGTCGCAGTCGTTTTAATTTTTTGGTCGGATATCTCTGTTTTTCTAAAATAAATTTTTTGTAGCCATATTTAAAAAATTGTGTATACTGTTTGTATTATTTCTAATTAGAATTTTTATTTATGTCACATCCAAAGAAAGAAAGAACACTCGTCGTGCTCAAGCCTGACGCGCTCCAGCGCACGCTCATTGGTGAAATTATTGGTCGCTATGAAAAAATGGGACTCAAGCTGACAGCCATTAAAATGCTCGTGCCGAAAGCGGATTTTATTGAGAAACATTACACACTCGACCCGCAATGGCGCACAGTAACGGGGCTGAAAACAATCAAAGGATATCAAGACAAAGGCCTCACTCCACCCTCAATGGACCCACTGGAAATTACAGCGAAAATTTTGAAAGGACTGATCACATACATGACCGCGGGACCTGTCGTGGCGATGGTCTGGGAAGGCGCGCACGCAGTGAAAATCGTACGCAAAATGACGGGCTCAACGGAACCTTTGTCGTCGGATGTTGGAACGATTCGTGGCGACTATGTGCTCGACTCGTATCAGATGTCGGATGTGGACAGTCGTGCGGTGCGAAACCTCGTACATGCATCGGGCTCCGTCGCAGAAGCGGAAATGGAAATTCCACATTGGTTCGATGCGAATGAAATCACAAACTACAAACTCATTGCGGAGCAAATGCTCTACGATGTCAACTTGGACGGCATAATGGAATAGCATATACTGATGGTAGGGCAGTGGTGTATATTTTCTCCTTAAAATCTTTCAGGGCTTATCCGTTCTATATTTGTTTCAATGAGTGCTTCGGCGTTCAGAGAGTCAGGTGTGGCGGTGCCCACCTTGGTATTATGCCGAGGAAATATGCACGCTGTCCTATTAAGACCTCCGCTTCGGCGGGTGTTTTAATTTGTGATATGATTGATAAATGGAAAACATACAGAATAAAAACATCAGCAGGCGATTTCTACGCGACGCGTTTCTTCTGATTCTTGTCGTGGCAGCACTCGATTTTATCGGCATCAAATTTTATTTTTACTGGTCGCTTCACTACTATGACAGCGTAGTTCACTTTCTGGCGGGCATTACGGTTGGACTCGGGTCGTTATGGATATGGATGCACATAACAAAAAAAGAATTAACGCAGAAACAAGTCGTTGTTGTGGCGCTTATCGGCGCGAGTATTATCGGTGTCCTGTGGGAAATTTTTGAAGTGACAAACGGTATTACCTCTTTTGCCGATGGAATTCACTACGTTACCGATACCGGTTCCGATTTACTCATGGATGTCTGTGGGGGAATTGTTGCCAGCGTGTATGCGTGGAAAATTATTTTAAAAGTGCGATGAATGTTGAACAAAAAAATGTACATAATTAACTGATGGATAACAAACTAAAACTGACATGTTGGGGAGGGGTGGGTGCTGTGACCGGTGCAAACTTTTTGCTCGAATCCGGCAAAACGCGCTTGCTCGTAGACTGCGGACTTCTGCAGGGTGTTGATGGGGCGGATACGGAGAATGCTTCGCAGTTTCCATATGATCCCAAAACGATTGATTTTCTTTTTGTGACACATGCTCACATGGATCATATCGGCAAAATTCCGAAGCTGGTGCGTGATGGGTTTCGCGGTATCATTTACTCGACATTGGAAACGCGCGATATCTCCAGACTTTCTTTTGACGATACACTCAAGGTGATGGAAAATAATCGTCGGGATAAAAATGCGCAGGGAATGCATGTCGCGCCACCTCTGTACGAGGAGAAAGATGTTGCCCAGGCAAACGCACTGTGGCAGACGATTGAGTATCACGTCCCGACGCAGATTGGCGGGGATTTTTCGGTGTACCTGAAGGATGCGGGGCACATTCTCGGTTCGGCAATGTATGAGTTTACATATGGCGGAGCCAACGGCAAGAAAATTCTTTTTACCGGTGACTCGGGCAACTCGCCGTCGCCACTTTTGCACGATACGGAGTCGATTGAGGGTGTACGTTATCTCCTGATGGATAGCGTGTATGGTGATCGCAACCACGAGCCGAAAGCCGAACGTGACGCGCGGTTCAAACAAATAATAACCGAGACCATTTCCGCGGGTGGAGCACTTGTCATTCCGGCGTTTTCCATCGAGCGTACGCAAGTTATTCTCTTTGAGCTAAACAATCTCGTTGAGCGCAATGAAATTCCGTCCGTGCCGGTGTTTCTCGATTCGCCACTCGGCAGTCACGTCACCGGCATCTACGAGCGAGCGACGGAGAATTTCAATGATGCCGTTCGGCAGGCCATACACAATGGCGACGACATTTTTAATTTTCCAAAACTAAACGTGACGCAAAACTCGTTTGAGTCACGCGAAATTGAGCAAGTTAAAAATCCAAAAATAATTATCGCCGGTTCGGGCATGTCCGCCGGTGGGCGAGTGGTGGGGCACGAAATGCAATTTCTGCCGGATCCAAAGTCGACCGTACTGCTCATGGGCTATCAGGCTGTG
>CAYNFW010000084.1:0-2718 GCA_964396805.1 uncultured Candidatus Saccharibacteria bacterium
ACGAGTGTTTTGGTCTTTTGCGTGGTAATTTTCGGCATTAGTGCCATTATACCACAATCCAAATCCAGCCATTAAGCAACAATTTCCACCTCCCGTACATTCTCGGAGACGTGGGTGAAATTCAAACGGATGTGCGCCGGCATGATGTCTGCGACACGTTCCGGCCATTCGATGAAAATGAGGTTGGTGGAATCAGAAGTGATATTTCGCCATCCGAGCCGTACAAGCTCCTCTGACTTTTCTAAGCGATACGCGTCAATGTGTATGAGATGTATGAAGTGAGGCAACGGAAATTTTGGGGTTTCGACATATTTTAATTGTGGTAACTCATATATTTTCTCGATAACAAATGTCGGGCTGACAACCGTCTCCTCTACACCAAACGCTCGAGCCACATATTGTGTAAATGTTGTCTTGCCGGCTCCAAGATCGCCGTACAACCCGACAACCTTCGCGAATGTCTCGCACGGCTTTAAACTCGCAACAAAATCACGAGCCACGTTCTCCATTTCCTCCACACTTTTGATTGTGTATTTCATATTTCAATCCTATACCAAACAATGTCATATGCAAAGGTTCAATGCTGTATGTTACAATATAAACATGATCACCTTTGATGAAGACAAACAAAATCGCCGAGTGGACGACTTGCGCAAAAAAGAGGAGGAGGATTTGGCACAAACGATGTCCGGTAAATACAAACTCCCATACCTCGACCTGACTATTGCACCGATTGACATCGACGCACTGCGTGCAATCAACGAAACAGTCGCTCGTGATGCACAAGTGGCTGTCTTCAACGAAGTCAACAAAAAACTTTCTGTTGGCATTCTCTCACCGAACAATCCAAAAACTTCCGAGGCGCTTAAAGAGCTCTCCGACAAAGGCTACACCATTGAGGCATATATGGTTTCGCACGCCAGTCTAAATAAAGTTTGGTCGCTATATAAAGACATGTCTTTTTCATTTGAAACCAAGTCCGGAGCGTTGGATATTTCCAATGATCAGATCACCGAATTCTTGTCACAAGTGCATGGCATTCCCGACGTCAAATCGCTTATCACCAATGTCTTGCAAATGAAGAAAAGTTATCGTATCTCGCGCATTCTTGAAATCATTTTGGCCGGTGCAATCTCGACGAAATCTTCCGACATTCACCTCGAGCCAGAAGAAGGGTACGTCACTCTGCGATATCGCCTCGACGGAATACTAACGGAAATTTTGCAGTTCGACTCTGCCACATATCGACTACTCCTCTCACGCATCGAGCTCATTTCAAACCTGAAACTGAACATCGGAAGCGCACAAGACGGACGATTCAGCATTAAAATTTCCACGGATGAAATTGAAATTCGCGTGTCAATGATCCCCGGAGCATACGGCAACTCAGTCGTTATGCGCGTGCTCAATCCTCATTCCATTTCCGTACCACTCGAGGAACTCGGCATTCACCCGCGATTGTTAAAAATTATTTTGCATGAAATGTCAAAACCGAATGGCATGTTGCTCAACACCGGGCCGACCGGTTCCGGAAAAACCACATCGCTGTATGCTTTCCTGAAAAAAATTCACACACCGGATATAAAAATCATAACCATTGAAAATCCGATCGAATATCACTTACCCGGCATCGTCCAAACCCAAACAGACGACAAGAAAAATTACACATTTGCCGAAGGTTTGCGCAGTGCGCTCCGCCAAGACCCCGACGTCATCATGGTCGGTGAAATTCGTGATAACGAAACGGCCGAAATTGCCATTAACTCTGCCCTTACCGGTCACCTCGTTTTCTCCACTCTGCACACCAACACCGCCGCCGGCACATTCCCCCGCCTGATCGACCTCGGCGTCAATCCAAAAATCATTTCTTCCGCACTCAACTTGGCGATGGCCCAACGTCTTGTCCGTAAGCTCTGTCAGTCGTGCAAAAAACAAATCGATATTGATGGGCACAGTAAAGAAATTCTTACGCGGGTCACTGACACAATCATTGATAAAACATATCTCGATGGTATCGATCAAACACACATGTGGCAATCCGTCGGTTGCGAGAAATGCAATATGACCGGTTTCAAAGGCCGTCTCGGTATCTACGAAGCCATTATGATGGACGAAAATATCGAAAAAGTTATCATCGCAAACCCCAGCGAACGTGAAATCAAAAAAGCCGCATTGCCACAAAATATTTTAAGCCTCGAACAAGACGGCGTCCTAAAAATCCTCCAAGGCATTACGACCATCGAGGAACTCGAGCGCGTGGTGGACATTGAAAAGGTATAGATTTATTGTTAAATTTTTTATGAACACTGATCTCATTTTATTTGGTGCAGGAATCGTTGGTTTCCTACTGATACTTTTCTTCACTGGTTTTCTTGGTCATCGAGGATGGAGGGATCAATGTCAGAATAGAAAATTATTCCGGTGACGGAAAAGTGATTTCTTCTGCAGTTTTTATGGCTAACAAAAAAATGCCTGCGATGCAACGTAGACATTTTTTGTAAGCAAGCTGTAATATAAAAATGCTTGATTCGGATATTTTTTTGTGGATAATTAACCCAAGATAGAGGTCTCCAGAACAGGAATCTCTAAGCAACACTTTTAATGTAAACAAAAAAAGCTAAATTTGACACAAAGGATAACGCCAGAACGATACACAAGGTATCGCCCAGTATGTCCTCGTAGAAAAACTCGTAACCCGTGAAGATTAGTTGCTTAGAG
>CAYNFW010000085.1:0-2550 GCA_964396805.1 uncultured Candidatus Saccharibacteria bacterium
CCAGGGATATGTGCCACGGTCAAGGATGCAGATGACTAGACGAGGTTTTTTCCAAAACTTTAGTCAATTTAGTCAGAGAATGAACATAATATTTATTCGTTAATAATAAAAAGATGATTCAACAATATATAAAAAAATATGTTTTTGTACTCGGCACTTTTTTGAGTGTCGGGTTTTTTGTGTTAAGCGCTGTGACAGCGTACGCTTCCACTCCGATACTAACCTCAGCCAAAATTACCGGACCGAATGCAGTGACTTTAGTCTACTCGACGCCGGTGAACACGACGCTTAACGACTATGGCAGTTTTACCGGTGCTCTCTCCAACATGAGTTTGAGTGGTATGTCCGGATCTGGCACAGCCATCATCACGCTGACTTTTTCCGGCGGAACATTTGCGTCAAGTGCTACCGGCGGACTGACTATCGCGTCCACGGTGACTAGCATTAACGACGGTTCCTCTATCGGCTCCGGCCCGTATTCGGTCACGGATGGCCAGGCTCCACTAGTTTCGTCTGTTACCTTGGCATCCAACCTTCAGAATGGTACCGTCGCACAGAGCGGAGACACTATTATGGTGACTTTTAGTACCAACGAACCGATTTATAGTCCGACTGTTTCGATTGATAACAACAATGTGTCGGCAAATGGTAATGGTAGTGGTCCGTATACTGCGAGCTACACATTATCTTCGTCTGACGCACCAAATATTGTGCCGGTGACTTTACAATATACTGACATGGCGGGCAATCAAGGTAGTGAAGCTTTGACACTCGGCGGTGGCACCGGTCCGCGAATCGTATCTATTTCCTCCGACGCGTACGCCACCGGTTCTCTTATTCCCGGCAATGTCATCAACTTCGTCCTGACACTGGCTAATCCGGCGCCCGGCGGATTTGTTTCCGGATCGTACGACGGTGTGCCACTTTCATGGACAACGAACAACGGTGGGGCGACGTATACTGCGACATATACAGTGCAAAGTGGTCAAACGAGCACATACACTCCCCTTCAAATTAGCGGCGTAACCATCCGCGACGCATCCGGCAATGTCAGCTTGCCTGCATCGGGCAGTGATATTCAAAAAACGATCAACGCGCAATCATTCAGTATTTCCGAAACCACACCCGTGCCATCGACCTCAACCACCAACACTCCACAGTATACATTTTACTCATCAGAGGATGGTGTCGTTACATTCGGCGGAGATTGTACCAGTTTGAACCAAACGGCAGGGCAAGGGCAAAACTATTTAATGTTTCAACCGCTTTCAAACGGAATGCATAGTAACTGTACTATCAAAGTGACTGATGCCGCAGGCTACACGAGTAATACACTGACCCTTACCCCTTTCACTGTGGCGATGAACGGCAATACGGCAGTGACCAATGTGGCACCTGTGACGGGCACACTGCCGATCGGTTGTACGTCCTACATCGGGTACAGCGTCACCACCGGTCAGGTGTGTTCCACCGGTTCCGTGACCGTGACTACACCGGTAACGACTACGACCAACACCCCATCTACGTATTCGTATAAATTTTACACTCCACTCGATATCGGATCGTCCGGCACCGACGTCACCGCTCTCCAGGAACGTCTGACTAGTGAAGGCATGTATTCCGGACCGATTACCGGCTACTATGGTGCGTTGACTCAAGCCGCCGTTAAACAATATCAGGGTCTTCATAGTCTTTCCCAACTTGGCAACGTCGGTCCCGGTACTCGCGCCCTTTTGAACAGTGGCGTGTAAATACGGAGTGTAAAACTTATTGGACGCAGACAAGAAAAAACTCCCTACTGCGATGCAGTGGGAGCGGAGGGTGGACTAAAAGTCCGAAAGAACAGGTGGACTCGAGATCAAGTCCGGAACAAATGTGTCATCGTTTGGAAACCAAACAATGACTGAAAGAACAAACCAAGATTTTGGTCGGAAGGTGTAGTGGAGGAAGCGATATCGCATCCCCACCTAGACCATCCGATGTCAAACCAAGGTACAAACACATAATACACCCACCAAATCCCCTGTCAAGCGATTTTCACCAACCTGTGGATAAAACTAATGTGCCCAAGGTGGTTGGAATTGGAATCATTTGTTGCTGAATATCAAGGCTTTTTGGGAGTTGAGATAAGAACACCTGTATATTATTTTTTAATAAAATGATATAGTCTTATATATGAAAAAGTTGGAGAATAATGTGGCATACATAGATGGGGCAAATCTTTACAGTGGCATGAAAACTTTAGGATGGAAATTGGACTATAGAAGTTTTCGTATTTGGCTTAGTGAAAAATATTCGGTCAAACAAGCATATTTATTTATAGGTATGATGGCAAAAAATAAAGATTTGTACACTTCTTTGCAAGAACAGGGGTATACTTTGGTTTTCAAGGAAGTTATTTATGACAAAGATGGAAAAGCAAAAGGAAATTGTGATGCTGATATTGTTGTGAAAGCTATGGAAGATGCTTATGAAAATTCTTTTGAAAAAGTAATGTTGGTTACTAGTGATGGAGATTATGCTAGTCTAGTTAAATTTCTTATCAGTAAA
>CAYNFW010000086.1:0-2442 GCA_964396805.1 uncultured Candidatus Saccharibacteria bacterium
CTTCAGCCGAGCGCAAATAAAACTGCTCCTGCTGGTAGCGCATCCGCTTGGTGTAGTGTTCGTTTGATACTCAGCCACAACGTGAATCCACTTCCCCGCCTGCATCACGCCCGAAGCCGGTTGCCAATCCGCGGCACTGCCGAGACCGGCTGAAGAATTAAATACATACGCAGATAAACGACTGGAACGATTTTGCGCAGTGACCGAGCTGTACATCCGCGCTTCCCACTCGCAGTTCGGACTATACTGTTCACATTTCCCCATCCAATCCACATACCCGTCGCTCGACGTATTATTAAATTGGAGAGTGTCTGGACGAATCCAAGCTTCCCAAGTCATCTCATGAGTTTTTGAAATAGAAAGAAGCGAACTGGACGGCACTGAGAGATATTGTGTTTGGCCGTTGAAATCCGCGGCAGAGTCGCCATTTGGTAAGGCTGTCAACAGAGGTGCGCTGGCTTTGTATGTGCCGTTTATGCCGTGTCCGGAAAGGTCCGGCTCGATTCCCGACCCTGCACTGTTCATAGCAAGATACAGTACCGGGTTGCCGGCGAGCACCGTCGCGTCGTAGAGAGTTGGTAATGGTGGCGATACGTCCGGTGGAAGTGTCGGCTGATTGATAGAGTAGTTGTCGATCGACACATCCATGTAGTCGGTTTTAATACCGGAGAGACCCGCCGATGAAATTTTCGTACTTGACGTGTCTGTGATATCGAACACGAGCGTCCACACTCCCGATTGATTTGGATCGTCATACAATTGAATATGGGTCACGCCGAGTGGATCATCATACACCACGCTCCGAATTTTCAACCAGGTATTTTTTGGCAGAATATCGGGATTGGATGTACTGTATGTGCCGGGAAAAATCTGTTTTTCTGCCAGCGTGTATGTCATGCCGTTCACAACCTTGCGAATGACGGCATGCCCGTCTTGACGAATGCCGGCATAGTAATAATTATTACTGTCCTGCCAGCGACTCTCAAGAAAAATACCGTTCCAGGCATGAACATTGGCCGGATTGAAGAGATTATCGGCATTAATTTTGACGGTCACGGACTGATCGCTTGCCACTTCCGGCGTTCGCATAAAAATATTGAAGAGATTTTGTGGGTGAGTGCCATAGTCACTTTCCACGGCGTTTGTGCTCACGGAATAGGTGGCATACCACGGGTTCGACGATGAGATGTCCCCCTGCAAACTCCCGCCCGCGCCATTTGACAAGACAAGTTGCCCACCACCGGCCACCCACCAATATGCGCTACCGGATGTTGCTGATGATGGCGTTTGGTTCAGTACACCTGAACTGTTGAACGAATACGTCCACGGTAAGGTAACCAGGGTGAGAGCACTTGCTTCCGATTTTCTTGCCGGCAAACAGAGTGTGATAATAGACGTAATAATAATTACAAGTGACAAACTCCATCCAAAACGTATTATATTTTGAAAAGAAAATAAAGTGTGAGAATACCGACTGTTAGTGTCCATTATGATATATGTAGATTATACCGACGATAAAACCCGTCAGACTGATGTCAGTATACCAACTAGTTTCCATGAAGCGCATCTAAATTCGGTATCGCACAATCTTTTTCTGGACGCATCATGAGGACAAGAAACGGCGAACGTACGTAGATGTTTATTTCTTCATCTTCATCAAATATTCAGAATGAAGAAAAGAAGAAAAAACTGAATTATTACTTCAGCAAATATCTTTTACGAAAGAATGTGACGAATGTTTATTTAAACGCCAAAGCCATGAGCACAATAGTCAACGCGTTGAGAATTACCAGTGCTACGATGAATACCGTTTTTGATCCCACAGCACTCGGATTTATTAAAATAAAAATTGTATAGATTATCGCGACAATTGCCGCACCGAGAAAATTTCCTTTGATCATAGTTTTATATTTAAGTTAACGAGTAAATCGGCCTTTCGGTAAGTATAGCACTTTTACTTGCGTCGACCTACGATGTAAGGTGTGGAATTCGCCGAGAGGCTTCAAAGTTACTCCGTAAACCGGAACCTCGAAAAGTTCAGAGGTCTGTAGCAGGAAGTGATTTGCGACAAGCTCGCAAGAAAAAAAAGGGACTTGGAAAAAGTGACTGAGTCGTTAGAGCCCAATTGACCCGAGAAATGATTGTGTTGCGGATCGGTTGAGAGTGGCGCACAAAAAGCACACCTTCCAGTAAAAACATCGCGAACAGTGATGTTTTTACTTTATGATAAACAAAAAGCTCGTGCCTGATCCGTAGACCAAACACGAGCTGAAACTAACATTGTCACTTGCCTTGACGAGCAAGAAAGTCCCGACCTTTGCCAACTTCGGTGTTGATCGCAACACCTTGTTTGCAAAGAGGACAATCTGTTTCGTCCCATGCTTCCACCGTGAATCCAAAAACTCAATTCTCTTGAGTTAAAGCCATAATTTGATACGACAC
>CAYNFW010000087.1:0-2414 GCA_964396805.1 uncultured Candidatus Saccharibacteria bacterium
ACCTTTACCGTACCGACTGACAATGGGTATGGTACGTGTCCTCCACGCCAAGTCTGTCCTCCGTTTGAGGAAGTCTTGCCGGGTAACTATACTGTTTCGGTAACTGATGTGAACGGTACTACGAACACTCTCGCGTTTACAGTCACAGGTAATCCAGCACCGGATATTGCTGGTGTGTACCCGGCATATGATTCTCAAAGTGGACAATATGATGTTACAATCATAGGTCACCATTTCTTCCCAGATGACATGGTTACGCTTATTACGGCACAAGGTCAGAATATTCAGGGTCCGGCAACATATCTCGGGGGTGTCTCTGCAGAATTTACCCCTGCCGGAGTTGATTTCTCGGTGCCTGGAACGTATACATTTACTCTAACCAATAGTAACGGTACGAGTAATACATTTCCATTTGTGGTTCAATAAATAAAATAGTTTGTGAGTTATCACCCTATGATCTTTTATTGCAAAAAAAGCGGTTTTACTCTTATCGAACTGATGGTTTCAGTGTCCATCTTCGTCATTGTGATGACTATCAGTATGGGTGCGATTATTTCTATTCTTGATGCCAACAGTAAGTCAGAGACCGAACGCAGTGTGGTGGACAACCTCAACTCGACCCTCGAAAGCATGACTCGCACCATACGTTTTGGCACGAACTATCATGCCAGCGCACAAACAACCGGATCGTGTAATCTTGCAACACCACGCGACACCCAAGTAAATGACGGTGTCGCCGATATGTCCAGTATGTCTGTCATTGATTCCGACGGCAACGAAGTGTCGTACTCCCTGGTCAACGGTCAGATCATGCGATCGGTCAATAATGCAAGCCCTTTTGCTCTGACTTCTCCTGATGTCAACATTCAGACACTCTCTTTTAGGGTTTTCGGTTCGTATCCGTATGTTGATCCGGGCAACGGTTGTGGTTCGGACTCAATTCAGCCGATTGTTATTATTGTGATGAAAGGGGTGGTGACCGGACAACGCGAGAGCGGTACGACATTTTCGCTTGAAACGACGGTGTCGCAAAGAACGCTGGATTCGCTGTAATCATGTGTAATCATGTCGAGAAAAAAAGATACAAAAAAATATGGATTTACGCTGGTGGAGACAATGGTGTCCATTGCCATATTGTCTGTGGCCATTCTCGGCACCTTTACCGCAGTGCAGAGCAGTTTACAGAATTCCGGTTTTGCCAAGGATCAAGTAACTGCGTTTTATCTTACACAGGAAGCGGTTGAATACATCCGTAATATTCGCGATACGAACGCCATTCAAAACATCGCTACTCCCACAAACTGGCTGACCGGTCTCGCGGCCAGTGCCGGCGACCCATGTTATTTCGGAAAGACCTGCCAAATCGACGTTCCAAACAACAAAGTTACGATGTGTCCGGGAGGAACGGGAAGTTGTGCGGTTCTGAGTCAAGACAGTAACACTGCACTATTTGGCTATGCACCGAATTGGACGCCGACACGCTTTAAGCGCGAAATACAGTTTGAAGCTTCGCCCGATGTGCCATACGTCAGTGGCGTGCCTCAGGAGGTTATTGTGCATGTGACGATGAGTTGGACGAGCGGTTCGTTTGCAAAAAGTTTTACCGTCGACCAAACCCTGTTTAATTGGCATTAGACAAAATATACATGAAAGCAAAACGCGGATTTACATTACTTACAGCCATTGTTGTCACCAGCATGCTTTTGCTTGTCAGTTTTGTGGTGGCCGACGTGGCCTTAAAGGAACTTGTGCTGGCCTACTCCGGACAGGAGTCGCAGTATGCCTTTTATAATGCCGACAGTGGTATCGAATGCGCGGAGTATTGGGATACGCACGACAAAGGTAATGGAAGCGCATTCAGCACGAGTAGCTACCAGACGATTAATTGCAACAATGAAAGCATTACAGGAGATGGTGTATCTGGCCAAACTGTCGACGAAGTGCCACCTGTGTACGCCTCTATCGGCGGTTCGGCTGTTGGTAGCGGCAGTACCGATCCCGGGTTTATGTATTATCGTGCGTTGTCTGTTGATTATCACCAAGTGCCGAGTGACCAGGCAGGTTTCCCAGTGCTTGTAAAAATTTCCGATCCAACACTTGCCACGGCTGCCAATGCTGGGCATATTCAGAATACTACCACCCAATCCGGAGGTAATCCGGTGACCATACCGGCAGACTTGGTGTTTACTGCAGATGCGGCGGGGACGACACGACTGCCGTGGGAAGTGGAGTATTATAATCCATCGAGTGGCGAACTCTGGGCGTGGGTCTATTTGCCAACTGTTTCCAGTACCGCCGACACCACTTTCTATTTGTTGTATGATGATTCATTTGTCAATTCTCAGCAAAACATAGGTACAGTATCGCCGTCTCGCGTGTGGGATCCAAACTATCTCGCCGTCTACCACTTGCCG
>CAYNFW010000088.1:0-2330 GCA_964396805.1 uncultured Candidatus Saccharibacteria bacterium
TGACCTACGCGGTCTGGGGCGGTCTGTTTCTTGTGCCTTTTATTCCCTTTATTGTCGGCGGTTCGATGTTCTTTCCCTTTATCACCGGCAAAGGCTTTGCATTCCGAATTTTAGTCGAACTTCTCTTTGGTATGTATGTTTTTTTGGCATTCACCGAACCGTCTGTGCGTCCGAAATGGTCATGGATAACAAAGTCAATCGGCATTTTTATTCTCGTTATGTTTGTAGCTGACCTTTTCAGCGCCAACCCGTACAAAAGTTTTTGGTCAAACTATGAGCGTATGGAAGGCTTCGTTCTCCTGGCACATCTCCTGCTCTATTATATAGTGGCATCATCGATGTGTACGCTCAAACGCTGGAACCAGTTTTGGAACGTCTCAATCGGTGCCAGTGTCATTATGTCTGTCTACGGCATTTTGCAACTCGCCGGAAAAATTTCCATCGACCAAGGCGGTGTCCGTCTCGACGGTACGTTTGGTAACGCGGCATATTTGGCCATCTATCTCGTATTTCATATTTTCCTCTGCCTCTACTTTCTCACACAACAAACCAAACCGACGTGGCAACGATGGGTCTACGGGCTTATCGCCGTACTTGAAACTGTGGTGCTTTACTACACCGCCACGCGTGGAGCTATTCTCGGTCTCATTGGCGGTTTGATTTTGACTGCTCTACTCGTGTTGTGGAAAGAGAAGGGAAGCGAGGGCCGCAATTCACTTTTCAAGAAGATCTCCGGTGGTTTCCTCATTGCCGTAGTTGTCTGCGTGGTCGGTTTCTATGCCGTGCGCAAAACAGCTTTTGTCCAAAATAGTCCGGTGATGTCCCGTTTTGTCTTTACCACGAGCGATATTGAGGCAGAGGGTCGCATCTACGTCTGGCCAATGGCTATCAAGGGCGTGCTTGAACGACCCATTCTCGGCTGGGGACAGGAAAGTTTCAACTTTATTTTCAACAAATATTACGATCCACGAATGTACAGTCAGGAACAGTGGTTTGACCGTACGCACGATGTTGTCCTCGATTGGCTCGTGGCTGGAGGTCTTCTCGGTTTTCTGGCATACGCCTCCATGTTCGTCGCACTACTCTATTATATATGGCGTAAGCGCAGTCATTTGACCGTGGTGGAGAAAAGTTTGTTGACGGGTATGATGTCAGCCTACGTATTCCATAATATTTTCGTTTTCGACAATCTTATCAGTTATATTTTGTTCTTCTCGACGCTCGGTTTCGTGCATGTCGTCAGCAATTCCCGACGTGACGGTACACTCGATGCGGAGGCCGTTGATGTTTCCGGCAAATTCCACACAAAAACTTTCCACAAGGAAATTTTGGCATACCTCATTGCTCCGCTCGTAGTCATTGCCACAGGCGCTATCGTCTATTTCGTCAACGTACCGGCTATCCAGGCAAACCTGACTTTGATTCAGGCTATCAGCCCGCAAAACGGCGATGTCGAAAAGAACCTGGCCTTGTTCAAACAAACATTCGCCTACAATTCATTCGGCTCGTCCGAAGCACTTGAACAACTCATACAAGTGAGCGCTCAAATCGCAGGTAGTCAGCAAGTGTCAGACACCATTAAGCAGGAGTTTTACGATTACACCAACACGCAGGTGGAGAAAAAATTACATGACACGCCAACTGACGCGCGATATCTCATGTTTGCCGGTACGTTCTACAACGCGTTCGGTCAATATGACTTGGCGATTACCGATCTGACAAACGCTATCAAGTATTCTCCGGCAAAGCAGGCCATCTACTTCCAGCTTGGCGCAGTGTATATCGGCAAGGGTGATATTCAGGACGCGTTCACCACATTGCAAACGGCATACAATCTCGAAAAAGATAATCCCGAAGCTCAGATCATGTACGCTGTCGGCGCAATCTATACAAAGAATGCCGATGTGATACAACAGATGTTTGCCGTTATTCCGCAGGCTACGATATTAAATGACAACAGATTCTTGCAGGCATACGCCGGTGTCGGGGACTTCCAAAGTGTCATAACTATATTGACGACACGTGTCCAACAAAATCCGACAAACCTTCAATATCAACTCTCGCTCGCTTCGGCATATTTACAGGTTGGTCAAAAAACCAAGGCAATCAGTATCATCCAGGCAATGGAGAAAGAGGATACGACCTTCAAGACGCAAGGCGATACCTATATTCAGCAGATAGAGAGTGCCAAATAAGTGCATAAGTCAAAATATGGCTCAGTAAGGCTGTGGTAAAGGACTTGCATTCTCGGTCAATAAGTGATATACTACCAGGGTGAGTGCATACAGCATTGCTTCGGCAATAACGTAGGTAGCACCTAACAAATATCG
>CAYNFW010000089.1:0-2268 GCA_964396805.1 uncultured Candidatus Saccharibacteria bacterium
CACAATGTAAAAGATGGAACAAAGTACCCAGCCACTCTCATTCTTACTTCCGATCAAGATGATAGAGTTCATCCTGGTCAAGCATTTAAAATGGCTGCCCGACTTCAAGAAGCAAACGCATCCAGTAATCCAATACTACTTAGGGTACAAAAGAAAGCTGGACATGGCGGAGCAGTTGATATATCAAAATACATTGATACCTCTGTCGATCAATGGAGTTTTATTTTTTGGCAATTAGGAATGTAATATGAATTCTGTTCCGATACTATCCCAGACAGCCAGCAGTCATGTGCTAGGTTCCTAAGACCGGGTTGCGTCATATTTTGAGCCATATTGTGAAAGAGGTTCTAAAATTAAAAACACGTACCCGTCTTGGAAATCGAACCTACCAAGCTAAATTCAATGAATAATTTACTGGATGTCATAAAAAACCAGAAAAGGGAATAATTAATCGCTATACTCTACAGAGGGATTTTAAAGTGTTGCCCGATGAAGTGTCCGATCACTCGCCGCTTTTTTTGGAGATATAAGAGTGACAGTTATTTTTCAATTCTGATATACTATACATATGAACATAGAATGGAACAAAGTGACGTGGGTCTCGCAGATTGTGGCTATTGTACTTTTCGTGGCAGTGTTTTTTGTCGGGTTTATAGTGGGCAGGCGGTTTGAAAATAAGTTCATACTCGGAACGCCCGTGGCTCGTGCACAGTTTGCCTGCGCGGATAGCAAAATCATTCATGCAGATTTTTATTCTCATCTCGTTCATTTGGAACTTGCCGGCGGGCGAGTGGAATATTTACCTCAAACCATTTCTGCCGACGGTGCCCGATATGCAAATGATGACGAGTCCGTGGTTTTTTGGAATCGTGGCAACACCGCTTTCATGACCGAAGGCGCGTCGAGCACGATGACATACAAAGACTGCGTAGTGGTGTCGCAAAGCAAATAGTTTAGAAACATTAATAACCAACATATTTTATGCCGGCAAAATTTTCAAGTTTTCTGTTTGATTCGCTTCACCAGGTGTTTGCCGGGGATATTGATATGAGTGAAGAGACACTCTCGACTTACTCGCACGACGCGAGTTTGTTCGAGGTTCGTCCGCGTGCCGTGGTGTTTCCAAAGGACGCCAAAGATATCAAAGCTTTGGTGAAGTGGGTCACTGATCATCGCGCCGAGGATCCGACATTGTCCATCACTGCACGAGCCGCCGGTACGGACATGACCGGTGGGTCAATAGGTGCGTCCATCGTCATGGATTTTACGCGGTACATGAACCAAATCCTGTCTGTCGCGCCGACATTTGCCGTTGTCCAGCCCGGTTGTTTCTACCGCGACTTCGACAAGGCAACACAAAAAATTCACCGCTTTATGCCCGCGTTCACCGCTTCGCGAGAAATCAACGCCGTCGGAGGAATGATCGGTAACAACAGCGGAGGAGAAAAAGCCATCAAGTTTGGTAAGACAGAAAATTATATTAATGCCCTCAAGGTAGTATTGACAGATGGAAATGAATACGTTGTCAAGCCATTGACAAAAGCGGAGCTCGAAGAAAAACTGTCTGACAGTGCGCCCGAGCGCACATTTGAAACGGAGTTGTACAAAAAACTTTTCGCGCTTATCACGGAGCATTATGACAAAATTATGTCGGCCAAGCCGGATGTATCAAAAAATTCCGCCGGGTATTATCTCTGGAACGTGTATAACAAGGAAACCGGAGCGTTTGATCTGTGCCGGCTTATCTGCGGGTCGCAAGGTACGCTCGGCATCGTGACCGAAATCACGTTCAAAATCATTCCGACCGAACCATACTCAAACATTTTGGCGGTGTTCCTGCCGTCGCTTGATCACGTCAGTGGTTTGGTGAACGAAATCATGCCGTTTAAGCCGGATAGTCTCGAAACGTACGACGACAAAAGTATGATTTTGGCCGTACGATTTTTCTTTGATTTTTTCAAGCAAATGGGTTTTTGGGGCGCCATTCGGCTCGGTTTTCAGTTTGTGCCAGAAGCCTGGATGATGGCGACCGGGGGTGTGCCGAAGCTCATTTTGATGATTGAGTTTACCGGCGAGACCGCGGAGGAAGTGCACACTCAACTCGAAGCGGTAGAGGCACACATCAAGCATTTCGGTTACAACATGCACATCGCCCGTTCGAGTGACGAAGCCAAAAAATATTGGAGCATTCGACATGAAAGTTTCAACCTGCTCCGCAAACATGTCAAAGGCAAACGCACTGCACCGTTCATTGACGACATCATCGTC
>CAYNFW010000090.1:0-2255 GCA_964396805.1 uncultured Candidatus Saccharibacteria bacterium
CTCGCAGGTCTGTATTATTTTTAATTTCTCACTATGAACTACGAATCACTCCATATTGACTCGGACGAACATGTCATTCTCGAAGTGCGCAAACACTGGATTGTCTTTGCCGGCCACGCGGTCAGTCTGCTTTTTTCTGCTCTTCTGCCGTTCATTTTATTTACGGCTGTCGAAGTTCTCGCTCCGCAATTTTTGACCGTGCTGAAGTTTCCAGGTAATGTTGCTGCGCTGTTTCTGTTTTTCTACTCACTATGGCTTTTATTTTTATGGATTTCTTTTTTTACCGCCTGGACGACGTATTATCTCGATGTATGGTACGTGACCGAAAAGCGCATCATCGCCATCGACCAGAAAGCGCTCTTTGACCGCGATATTTCAAACTTGCGGTTCGATAAAATTCAAGACGTGACCATTGATGTGAGTGGTATGATTTCTACCTTTCTTCATTTTGGCAACGTCAAAGTACAAACCGCCTCCGAAGACGAGGAGGATTTCCTCATGCAAACCGTGCGTAACCCGGACGAAGTTCGCCGTGTCATTTTCAGTCAGCACAACGAGATAGGCGATGCGCCACTCAAGCAAGGTCAGTATGCAAGACAATCAGTGTAAAGAAATTCCGCCATACAAAATCCCTTTCCATCACCAGAATAATTTCTTGCTAGAAATTTTCTTCTCGCAACGAATTTATGTATGGCGGAATGTGTGGTATAACTTGAGGGTGAAAAATAACGGTATAAAAGTGTTTGTCGGTGTGTCGGGCGGAGTGGATAGCTCCGTTGCTTTGGCGTTGCTTTCGGAACAGGGCTACGACGTCACTGGTGTGTTTCTCAAAGTCTGGCATCCGGACTGGTTGCCGTGCGATTGGAAAGAAGAGCGACGTTCGGCAATGCGCGTCTGTGCTACCCTCGGCGTGCCTTTTTTGACGCTCGACTGCACCGAGGAATACAAACGCGAGGTGGTGGATTATATGATTCGTGAATACTCGGCTGGTCGCGTGCCGAATCCGGACGTGTTCTGTAACAAGTACGTGAAATTTGGGGTGTTCCTCGATAAAGCTTTGACACTCGGCGCGGATTTCATTGCCACCGGTCACTACGCACAGGTGTGTCAAAGGCAGTCTTTGACACAGACTTTTGAATTGTGTGAATCTGTGGATGGGAATAAAGATCAGTCATATTTTTTGTACACGCTCGACCAAAGACAGTTGTCACACACGCTTTTTCCTGTTGGAGACATGACAAAGCCGGAAGTTCGCAAACTCGCGGAGAAGTTTGGTTTGCCGACCGCGGCCAAAAAAGACAGCCAGGGTTTGTGTTTTATCGGCAAAGTTGATATGAAAGATTTTTTGCAACATTACATCACGCCACGTCCCGGGTTGGTACTCAATATCGTTGGTGAGGCAATCGGTCGTCACGACGGCGCACTGTTTTACACTATCGGCGAACGACACGGATTTACAATCACCAGAAAAACGCCGAATGATCCAAGATTATTCGTTGTGGCAAAAGATGTGGAGAAAAATACCATTACAATCGGTGATACAGAAACTGAAGCCGCTCGTGAGTTTGATGTGCGCGAGATTATCGTGCCTGATTTGCATTTCATTTCGGGCAGTGAGCCAACATTTCCTTTTGCCTCCGCTGTTCGTATTCGATATCGTCAGGAAAAACAATCGTGTATAGTCACAAAAAATTCCGACGGGTATCATATCACTTTTGATACGCCTCAGTCCGGTGTACCCATCGGCCAGTCAGCTGTGCTCTACGAATCTCTTTTTCCGCAATCCGTCTGTCTCGGTGGCGGAATTATTGATGCTGTCGTATAATGGAAAAATGAACGAAGAAAAAAATGTTGCAGGAATGGCGCAGGTGTTTGTGACAAAAGCGGACGGGAAGAAAGAATTGTTCGATGTTGCGAAATTGCAAACATCGCTCAAGCGCGCGGGAGCGTCGAGTGTGACAGCGGAGAAAATTATTTCCGACGTCACGTCCAGTCTGACCGACGGGGTGACCACACACGAAATTTATCATGTCGCGTTCGGTATGCTCCAGCAAAGCGAGCAACCCATCGCACTTCGCTATTCGCTCAAACGCGCCATTCTCGAGCTCGGTCCGTCAGGTTTTCCGTTCGAGGATTATGTTGCGGCAATTTTTAGACACAAAGGTTTTGAGACGTTGACCGGCCAGCATGTCAAGGGCCAATTTGTGGAGCACGAAATTGATGTGGTGGCGTGGACGGATCAGAAACTTCTCATG
>CAYNFW010000091.1:0-2238 GCA_964396805.1 uncultured Candidatus Saccharibacteria bacterium
TCATGCTCGTCGATGTCTGGATGGGTGGCACAGGTTTGTCCGGTGCGCAGGCAAGCGATGCTCTGGAAAAAGTCGGAATAATTGTTAACAAAAACGCAATTCCGTTTGACACGCGTAAACCGATGGATCCGTCCGGTATTCGCCTTGGCACAGCGGCAGAAACCACGCGAGGCAAGGGTGTGAAAGATATGATTATCATCGCTCGAAAAATCGACGAAGTGTTGCGAGCTGTTCAAAAACAAATTCAACCCGCGAAACTTACTGTCGATAATCGCTAATACTTTTCATATTATGATTGCAGACGGCAAAAAAATAGCGGAGACTTTGGAAGCGAAACTTGCTGAAACATTTGCCGGTTTGTCGCCTAAAAAAGTTTGTTTTGTCTTGTTTGCGGACAACCCCGCGAGCCGACAGTTCATCGCGCGCAAGTCGGCGGTGGGGAAACGTCTCGGTGTGCAGACTGACCTTCTGGAGAAAACCGACACTGTGACAACAGAAGACTGTGTACGCATTCTCGAAGACTTGGCGACAAAAAAATATGACGGCATCGTGGTACAGTTGCCAGTGCCCGCCGATGTAGATGTGAACACAGTCCTCAACGCCGTGCCGGAACGTGCCGACATCGACGTGCTCGGAGAAAAAACGAAACAAACGTACCTACACGCGACTGCCGGTGATGTGCCGGTACCGGCACTGGTGTCTGTCAAAACTCCGCCCGTCGGTAGAGCAGTGTGGGAGATTTTGACGCACTATGCCATCGACGTGGCGAACAAAAAAATTTTGATTATCGGCAACGGCCGACTGGTGGGTGAACCTGTGGCGATGAAATTTACACACATGAATCTGCCGTACGAAATAATAGACCTCACCACTCCGGAAGCCGACCGACTGGCACGCATTGCATCTGCCGATATTATTATCTCCGGTATCGGTGTTGCTCATTTCATAAAACCGGAAATGGTTAAACAAGGTGTCGTGCTCATCGACGCGAGTACGAGCGAGTCGGCCGGCAAACTTGTCGGTGACATCGATCCCGCCTGTGTCGACCGTGCATCGTTTCTCACTCCTGTTCCCGGCGGTGTCGGCCCAGTCACAGTGGCCAGTCTTTTTGCGAATTTGGTGTAAGTGTGCGGGTAGGGGTAATCGAAACCCCGTCTTATCCTTGGGAAGGACATGTTCTACCACTGAACCATACCCGCGTGCCAAATAACAAAAAAATTATACCACGGAGAAACTGTTGTATGATATAATTTAATCATGTCGCAATTTTTCCAGAATTTTTTCTCCTATCTTGCCATCTTTTTTCTGATTTGTTTTTTCATTGACAGATATCTGCGAGCGGAGGGATATCATGGACCATACTCGGATCACTTTGACGGCACGCGCTTTCACAACACACTCGAGTTCGTATCGCGCGCGGAAAAACGTGCCGGCAAACCGTTCAAAGGTCTACATTTCTTTTTTCATAAGTTGCTCTACACACACTGGCACATGCGAGCCTTGCCTCACGGTCCGACCAAACCGACCGAACGCGTTGTCGGCAAGGACATCGTAGTGACGTTTATAAACCACGCAACGGTGCTTATCCAAACCGAAGGTGTGAATATCATCACCGACCCGGTCTGGTCGCATCGCGTCAGCCCATTCCCATTTCTCGGTCCGGCACGATACATGGCTCCCGGCGTAGTGCTTGCCAACCTACCACACATCGATCTCATTCTTCTGTCGCACAATCATTACGACCATATGGACATTCATGCACTCCGGTACATCACTCGTCGCGACCGCTCCGCGCTCTACACCACACTCGGCAACAAAAAATATCTGGCCTCGCGCAAGATTTTTAACGCTGTGGAAATGGATTGGGGACAGTCACAGCAATTTTCCGACCAGATTTCCGTCGACTGCGTACCGGCCCAACATTTTTCCGCGCGTGGGCTGTCCGACCGCAACGTCACCCTGTGGGCAGGCTTTGTCATTCGCACCCCGCACGGCGATATTTACTTTGCCGGCGACACGGGGTATGGTCCGTTCATTCCATTTATTCAGAAAAAATATCCGGACGGATTTCGTTTCGCTTTTCTACCCATCGGCGCATACGAGCCTCGCTGGTTTATGCACACTGTGCACATGAGTCCCGACGACGCACTTATGCTCTACGAAGACGTGAAGGTGCGCCAAGCGTTGGCCATACATTGTGGCACGTTTGACCTCGGCATCGCCGGCCAGGACGACGCC
>CAYNFW010000092.1:0-2137 GCA_964396805.1 uncultured Candidatus Saccharibacteria bacterium
TTCGTTTCCTTTTCTTCGATGTAGAGGCCCCACTCTGTTACGCCGGTAATAACGCCGTTAAACTGCTCGCCCACATGCGACTGCATGTACTCCACCTGTTTGTATTTTATGGAGGCTCGCTCGGCATCTGACGCCCGTTTTTCATTTTCAGATGACTCAAGGCAAATGCGCTCATATTTTTCAAATTCATTCTGCTCGATTTTTCCGCCCTTCAACTCGCGCTCGAGAAAGCGATGTACCATAAGGTCTGGATATCTGCGAATGGGGGAAGTGAAGTGTGTGTAATATGCAAACGCCAGGCCAAAGTGCCCAATATTTTTTGTTGAGTATGCCGCTTTGGCCATTGAACGTATTGTCGCAGTTTTGATGAGTTCCTCGTTTTTTGTACCCTCGACTTCTTTGAGGAGTGCGTTGATGTCACGCGATGTCACAACACCGTTTTTATTTTTCAAATCAAAACCAAGTGCTTTCAAAAAAGTCGCGAGTTGTTGAATTCTCTCCGTGTCCGGTTTAGCGTGAATGCGATAGACAGACTGCTTCCCACTTGCATTCGTTGCTACTGCGCCCAAATGTTTGCTCTGTGACATAAAAATGTATTTTGCCACAGCGCGATTGGCCAGGAGCATGTACTCCTCGACGAGCTTGTGCGTATCGAGTCGAGGTTTTTTGTAGACGCTAATCGGCTTGCCCTGTGCATCGAGCACAAATTTCACCTCTTCCGTTTCAAAGTTAATCGCACCTTCGCCAAATTTTCGTTTCTCCATCACTTTTGCAATTCTCTGTAGTGTTCGCAACTCCTCCTGGTATGGTCCGGTCACCGCTTTGCCAGCCATGTCCTTCCCGCTTATGACATCCTGTGCGTCCTCGTATGTGAAGCGTCGGTTGGAGTGGATAATCGTGCGGCCAAACCATTCATCAGAGACGACACCTTGGTCATTCATTTTAAACACTGCTGAAAACGTGTACTTGTCCTCGTCGGGATTAAGTGAACAGAGATCGTTACTCAAAACTTCCGGCAACATCGGTATGGTGCGGTCGACGAGGTACACCGACAGTCCGCGTTTTTCCGCCTCACGATCGAGCGCAGTGCCTGGAGTGACGAAAAAAGAAACATCGGCGATGTGCACGCCTATTTCGTACAGTTGTTCACCGTTGGCACCGGTTCTACCGAGGTCAGTGAATGAAATGGCATCGTCAAAGTCCTTGGCGTCAGCCGGGTCGATGGTCATGGTCGTCATGTCTCGCATATCGCGACGATTTGCAATTTCCTCCGCGAACGTCAGCTGATATTTTTTCTTCCATTCGTGCGCTTCAGCTTCAACTGGGGCAGGGAACTCCACCCGAAATCCTTTCTCGAGCACGATAGCTTCCATCTCTGTGTTATTTTCTCCGGCCGCGCCGATAATTTTTATTACTTCACCAACAAGTTTTTTTGGGTCATGCGACCCCTGCTCGTCTTCGGCGGTTGTCTCTCCACTTTTTTCCCAATCAACCTGCACCAATACTTTTGTACCGCTCGGGATTTTTGCATCTTCCTGTGATAAAAGAAAAATATCCGTGTACATGCGCTTGTCATCGGGTACGACATACGTCTCGCGACCATACCCATTTACCCACTGTTCACCAGGAGCTGTCGCTTGTACGATAGTGCCCACATATTCTTTTTTTGTGCGTTCCACCACTCGCAGGACCTTGCCTTGTACACGCTCAACGCCTTTCACTCGTATCTTTTCTCCAGTAAGAGCGATTTCAACCACGTCGTCATGAAAAGCCCGGTTAATATTTTCGGGCTGTATCTCAATACTCTCTTTTCGGTCAATTTTTTTGGTCTTGTCGGCTGGTTCAATATCAAAAAAACCAACTCCTTTGGAATTGATACTGATTTTTCCGGTCAATGTCTTGTGCTTCATTTCGCATATCATATCACACTTTCCGCCAAATATCTCGTTTCCTCACCAATCAAAAACCGCCTTTATTTTGAGCCCCGTGAATCCAAAAACTCCCCCACGTTGTCGTTAAGCCACAAATGGCAAAAAGAGCAATGGTATATTCCCCGGAACTAGTATTCCCGGGGTTTAACTTTGCCAAAAATTTTCTTATCCACTTTTTGATTTGACTTCTATTTTAATCGCGCTAT
>CAYNFW010000093.1:0-2010 GCA_964396805.1 uncultured Candidatus Saccharibacteria bacterium
CGCAGTTGGTGAATTTTAATTTGAATGTCAGTACACCGGATTATAGTCAGATACCGACAATTACAGTATCTGATGGAAATGGCGGAACTATTAATGTTACACCACTGACCACTGCGCAACTTGCTGATGATACCACAGTACGATCGGCGTTAAAAAACAGCGGGGTGGAAGTATATGCCCCGGCATGTCAGGCAAATTCAACTACCAATTGTGTAAATGTAACCGGACTTCAAACTGACACGGTACTGGGGGTAGAGGGACTACAGTTGGCATGTAAAAACGCCGGCGGTTCTTCTGATGGGTGTGTCACTTTGAGTGGTGGTACAGAAGGAGGCCATTCTGCCACTGGTGGTCACAGTGACGGTACGGCTGTGGATATAAAAGTAACAGACCCAACTCTAAATACCGTCATAACGAGCAACGCTACTGGATGTACCAACGGAGGCAAACCGTGTACTTCAGGCGGAATGACTGCAGGTAACACATATACGTATGGTAATGGTTCATATTATTGGGAACCAAAAGGTTGTTGCGCCGCACCAGGAGTGCCCGCTTCTTCAGGTGACCATTGGCACGTGAATTATAAATAAACACTATGTCTAAAAAATTCTTTATCATCATAACAGTCGTGCTTGTCATTTTTTTCCTCGGCCTGGCTGGATATTATTTCTTCCTGCAGTCTAATCCGTCTGGGACGGGAAATACACCGACAAGTATTTTCAAAAATCTGTTTCCCTTCGGACAGAATACTACGTCTTCGACTGTGACGACGAGTTCCTCCACACCACAAACACAACCTCAATCAAACTATGTCCAAAAATTACGCAAAATTTGGGCTGACCCGACAGCGGGATTTGATTTGATTGATGTTCACAATGCCGGTACAATGGTGCGTCATATTGATGGGGCGACAAGTCATATCTACGAGACAGATTTATTCTCTCCGCGCCAGGATGAAATTTCAGACACAACCATACCTACCGCATATAACGGATATTTGGGAACCGATCCAAACTCGGTCATTGCACAATATGTCGGAAGTGACGACCAAAGTGTTGCAACATATTTACTTTCAATCACAGCAAAAATGGCCACCACCAGTACTGGCGCGCTCATCGCCACAAACGATTTCACCACCACTGCCACGGCACTGCCGGCCAATATCGAGTCGTTTGCCATTTCAAGTACAACTTTGTTTTATCTCGTACAAAATCAATACAGTTCCACCGGGTTCGTTTCAAGCATAGCCGGCGGAAAACAGAAACAGGTGTGGTCATCGCCGATTACGGAACTTTCGGCACAGTTTGTGAACGGCACAACTGTCGCTCTGACCACTAAACCATATCAGAACGTCCCTGGATATGTGTATTTTGTAAACACAACGACGGGCTCAGTCAAGGAAGCTCTCGGAAACATACCTGGATTGTCGACGTTGGTCAGTCCGGATGCCAAAAGAGTGCTCGCACTGTCTCAAGGTGGGGGAACAGCCGGTTTGTTTGTAGATACTATCGCAGGAGGTGCCACTCAAACTATCACACCAACTACATTCCCGGAAAAATGTGTATGGAGTAAGAAAAATACGGACATTATCTATTGCGCTGTGCCACAACAAACACTTGATGACACCAGTTTGACTTCGTGGTACATGGGGACGACGCAGTTTACAGACGACATTTGGCAGTTCGACCTTAAAGCAAACACAGGGCACATCATTGAGAATTTGTCGTCAGACTCTGGTGAGTTAATCGATGTCGAAAAGCCCGCCCTATCGCCAAGCGAACAATACTTTGTTTTTATAAACAAACGCGATAGTGCACTATGGAGTCTCGATTTGACGAAATAATTGAATATGAAAAAATTACTGGCCGGCATAACTACTTTTCTGATTCTTTTCGGCGCATTTAATGTCATTGCCGTAAGAGCTGACTCATTGGACTACACCACTCTCGCGCCACTGCCATGCACAACATTGAAAGATTCAAATGGGGTTCCAAATTGCACACAAGATGC
>CAYNFW010000094.1:0-1700 GCA_964396805.1 uncultured Candidatus Saccharibacteria bacterium
TGTTCGATGGACGATTGTATGGTTTGTGGTGCCGGCGTTGATTTTTGTTTTACCTCTGAGGATGAGGAAATGATTGGAAGTGTGACAGCGAATGTGCTCCCTTTTCCGAGACCTGAACTTTTTGCAGTGATTTCACCGTCATGCAGACGGACAAATTCCCGTGTTAAGGCCAGTCCGATACCGATACCTCCTTCTGACCGGGGCGCTTGTTCTGTCACTTGCAAAAAAGGTTCGAAAATTTTTTTAATCATATGCGGCGCAATTCCAACACCGGTATCTCGAACAGCTACCACGGCCACAGTGTTATGTATGTAGCAGGTCACGGTTATGTGTCCACCCGCATCAGTGTATTTTGAGGCATTTCGCAGAATATTAACAAAAATTTGCTCGATACGAAGCGGATCTCCGAAAATACATACATTTTTTGATTGGATGTCGACTGTCAGGCGATGATTTTTTTCGTTAATGAGCGGTTTAACCATTTCAATCGAACTCGAAATTATTTTGTCCAGTTCAACGGATTCTTTTTTGAGTATTATTTTTTTTCGTGAAATTCGGGAAATATCAAGCAAATCGTTCAAGAGGCGAGACATGGTGTGAATGTTGGATTCGATTGTGGTCACCAAATCTCGCGTGGTTTCCTGTGTATCGTCCCGCATTTTCATTAATTCGAGAGAGCTGAGTATCGGTGCAAGCGGATTCCGAAGTTCATGCGCCAGGATGGCCAAAAAGTCATTTTTCGCCTGGTCGGCTGAACTTATTTTTTTGACTGCGTCTTCCAGTTCGAACACATGTTCGGTCAGATTTTGCATTGCCAATTTTCGTTCTTTAACAATACTTAAAAAAATGAGAAACATGATGGAAATAGTGCCGATAAAAATTTGAAGAAAAAGAATGTTGTCGGTGGTGGATGATTGGGTGAATGGTCCATGCCCGTACACGGTGCTGATGGTGGCAATGACTGATGTGATAAAAATAGAGATTGTCATTCCGCGCGAACCAAAACGTAATCCGCCCCAGATGAGGGGGAACAAAATGAGGTATAACAAAGGGGTATCCTTGAGTTGTGTAAATGGAGACCAAAAAATAAAAATATTTGAGAGAAACAAAAAGGAATATCCGGCCACTATTTCGAATCGATTGAGTTTGTCGGCGTTCCATGGTCGACTGGGTTTCAGGCAAGTTAAAAGAAATGGTGTAACAACCAAAATGCCGAGTGAGTCGCCGATCCACCATGTGAGCCACGTCAAGCCGAATTCTTTCAGTGCGATGGTGTGAGAGGCAAGCAGTCCGAGTACGCCGATGGTTGCGCTTATCGGCGTGGCGATGCAGATGGATAAACTGATAAAGGAAAGTGTGTCGGATAGGCGTTCGAAACATCTATAGAGGACAACATATTGTTGCAGGAGATACACGCCAACAATCGCTTCGAGGGTATTGCCCGCGGCGATGGTCAGAGCAAGTGCGGGAGAGGCTCCAGTGGAGATATTGACACAGAAGGCACCGACTGCGACAGCAGGCCACAAATCATTTCCATATAACAGCAACGCTGCGATAGCAATGCCGGCTCCCGGCCAGACCATCGCCGCAAAACCATGCAGGGCGTATAGTGTCAATCCAAGTTTGCCGGCCAAAATATACACCAGAAAAAGGAAAAATAACTTTACAACGTATTGCGGGCGTAGTTTGGGAATATATCG